>CAINUX010000058.1 GCA_903853895.1 uncultured beta proteobacterium
AACCCAATGGTCAAACCCCCGCCAAGGCTTTGCTGGACCGGGCGGTGGCGCGCATCGATGAGCGCTTTGCAGATGACCCTGATTTGCGCATTGAGTTGATGCGCACCGCCGCTGATGTCTACCGCGAGCTGGATGAACTGGTTGCGTACCAGTCGCTGCAAGAGCGTCAATTGGCCTTGGTGGTGCAGCGCTACGGGCCTTTGCACCCCAATGTTCTTGATGCTCTGCATGAAACGGCGATATTTGCACATGAACGCGGCGATCTGGAGCAATGCCGCACGCTGTTGTGCAAGCTGGATGACGGTTTGCGCCGCACGAATCAGGACGCCGGGGAACTGCGCGCCTCTTGGTGGACGACCTGGAGTATTTGCCATCGAGACCAGCCTGCACAGGCAGATTTGCGCAGTGAGGCGCTCGAAAAGGCGCAAGCCCTGTTTGCACGCATCGCACCGGGGCAACGCGGCCACGTGACCGCCCTGATCGAAATCTCCAGCGAACACATCTCCCAAAACCGCCTGGGTCTCGGTATCACCGCGGGGGAAGCGGCGGCACGCATGTCTGAAGCTCTGCCTGGGCGTAACGAGGTGGAGCTGCAAACCATCTACAGCAACCTGGGTGTTGCGCGCACCCAGTCGGGCGATTTGGCCGGTGCGGGCGCTGATTTTGGGCGCGCCGCAGCCGTGGCCGCGCGCACCGTGGGCAGCGATTCACGCAAGACTTGGGGCCCACGCAGCCGGCAGGCGCGTGCCCTGCATTTGGGGGGCGACCGCGCAGCCGCCTTGCCGCTGTTTGACAGTTTGCTGGCCGCGCTGCCACCGCCCAGCGAACCCTCGCCGGAAGCTAACTACGCACGCGAGGATGCCGGCGAACGCCTCGCCGCCGAAGGCCGTCCCGCGCTGGCCGTTCCGCTGCTGCAGCAGGCTGAGCAAGGGTATATGCAGTCGTCGAATTTTGAATTTGCCTTACGCCGCGTACGGCGCCATCTTGGTGACGCGCTGGACAAGGTCGGGCGCAGCGAAGAGGCCCGTCGCGTGTTGGCGGGCGCCCTAAAAGACTACGAGACGCACAACCAACTCAGCAGCCAGCCAGTCGTCGCCGCGCGCGAACGTTGGGCTCGCTTTCTTTTGGAACACGGCGAACTGGCGCCAGCGCAGATAGCCTTTGAACAAGTGCTTGCAGATGCGGCCGATCCGCACTGGGCCCATGTGGCTCTGGCCCGCGCCGGATTGACCCGCGTCATGCTGGCCCGCAAGGACACTGAACAGGCGCAGCGCTTGAGCGCCCAGGCCCTAGGCGACTGGGATCGACTCAAAGGATTTCGTGATGTTCGTATGCAGGCGTACCTGTGGCGCGTACGCGCTGCAACGCTGGATCAGGCCGGCGCGCACGCCGAAGCACAGAGCTTTCGCGAGCGTGCCCTGTTACAGGCCAAGCGTACCGATGCGCCGGACAGTCCGACGTTGTCGCAGCCGGGATACTTGGGGCTTTGATACGCTCAGCGCTGCACGCCCCACAGCCGGTCCAGCCAGTCGTAAGCGAACACCTGCTGGTCCTGCTCAAACACGTGGCCACCGGGCCAGAACTTGGTTGTCAACTTGTCGGCAGCTTTCCAGGCACCCCACACTGCACCCATCTTGGCAAAAGCGGCATGGACCGATTCCAGCGGAAACAGTGTGTCCTGTTCACCGGCGAGCATCAGCATCGGTTTGGGCGCGGCCAGGCTGGCCACGTCCGGATAGTCGAGAAAACGCTGCATACCGGGGTGCAGCATGGTCCAGGCCGAGCCGCCGCGCAGCTGGTTGTTGCCGGGCACCATTAGGCCTTCGGTGGTGGCCATCCAGTTCACGGCGACCGTCGCGGTGATCGCATCGCTCAGCGCGGCAGCCTGCCAGGCGCGAAAGGCACCCATCGAGAAGCCGACGGCCGCGACCTGCTGAGGGTTTACCTCGGGCAGGCTGGCCAGAAACGCGGCGGCGCGGGTATCTTCGAGCGCCATGAGGCCGGCTAGCGAGCTGCCCAGATGGAAGAAGTTCGCAGCCAGAGCCTGCTGCATGTCGTAGGTCATGGTGCCGCGGTCGCCCCAGCCCAAAGCGTCGGTGGCGAACACCACGTAGCCGCGCTTGGCCAGTTCGTCGCCCGGATGGCGCCCCGAGAAATAGCGCTGGGCCCAGGCTTTGGCTGCCGTCTGGCGCGCCGGGTCGCCCCAGGGCGCGACCATTTTCTCCTTGCCAATGTCAAAACGGGCACCGTGGTCGTGGTACGTCACGGCTGCCGGAAACGGGCCCCTGCCCTTGGGCACCAGCAGCAGCCCCAGCACGCGGCTGTCGGCAGTCAGATTGAAGGCCACTTTGCGGGCAACATAGGTGCCGCGGTCCACCTCGGAGATCACCTGCGCGTCGAACGGCGTGTGGTCGGGCGATTGCAGGGTCAGCTCCCGGAGCTTGGTGACACCGGCCTTGCGCCAGGCAACCAGATCGGTGACTTGGGGGCTCCAACCCATTGGGAATGTCAGGCGTGCCTTGAGCTGCGGGGCCATCACCGGCAGGTTGTCACTGCTGACGCTGGTCGTCTGGTAGTCCTGACCCGATGCCATGGCGGTGGCTAGCGCACCGACCGCCGCGATCCCCATCCCCGCATTCCTCAGCAAGCCCATACCATTCCTCTTGATGCAAAATAGGCCATTAGCCCTCGTGAATATTGATTCTATAGCTACCAAAGTGATAGCTAACCAATTGGGGAAAGATGCCATGCAATCCACAGACGTAATCATCATCGGTGCCGGCATGGCCGGTGCATCGGCCGCGTACTTCCTGGCGCCACACCGGCGGGTGCTGCTACTGGAGCGCGAGGCGCAACCGGGCTACCACGCCACTGGCCGCTCGGCAGCCATGTATTCCGAGACCTATGGCAATGCCACCGTGCGGGCGATCACCACCGCGTCCAAACCGTTTTACTTCGATCCGCCTCAGGGCTTCGCAGACCACCCGCTGGTCACGCCACGGGGTTCCCTGATGGTGGGCGCGGCGCAAGACCAGGACCGGATGCATGCTCTTTGGCAGGAGTTGCACGCGCTGGTGCCCAATGTGCAGTGGTGGACGCAAGGCGACATCTTGCAGCGCGTCCCTGTGATGCGGCCCGAGATGGCCCACTGCGGCGTGTTTGAACCCGATGCCATGGACATGGATGTGCATGCCATCCACCAGGGTTTTCTGCGGGGTGCAAAAGCGGCTGGCGCACAACTGGTGTGTCGGGCAGGCGTGCAGCACATCCAGCGCGAATTGGCAGGTGGTTGGCGGGTGGACACGGCAGCCGGTTCTTTTTTTTCGCCCATCGTCGTCAATGCCGCAGGCGCCTGGTGTGATGAAGTGGCGCAACTGGCAGGCGTAGCGCCAGTCGGCATGGTGCCCAAGCGTCGCACTGCCTTCACCACGGAAGCTCCCGCAGGTTGCGACATCGGCGCCTGGCCGCTGGTGATCGACGCGCAGGAAAGTTTTTATTTCAAACCCGATGCTGGCGTGCTGCTGATGTCGCCCGCCAACGAAGACGCGGTGAGCCCGCAGGATGTGCAACCCGAAGAGCTGGATGTGGCCATTGCCGTGGACCGGATCGAGACCGCGACCACGCTGCAGATCCGCCAGGTGCGGCGCAAGTGGGCGGGGCTGCGGTCGTTCGTGGCAGACAAGTCGCCGGTCGTGGGCTTTGCTGTGGATGCGCCCGGTTTCTTCTGGCTGGCCGGGCAGGGCGGCTACGGCATCCAGACGGCCCCGGCCATGGGCCAACTGACCGCGGCGCTGGTGCGCGGCTTGCCGGTGCCAGACGCGATGGCCGCGCTGGGGGTGCGGGCGGAAGACCTGTCAGCGCATAGGCTACAAGGGTGATTTGTGCCGCTAGCCCCCGCGGAATATATGCAATCAGCTATTGAACTTATAGCGAAAAGATCTTACCCGGATTCATGATGTTCAGCGGATCCAGCGCCCGCTTGATCGCTCGCATCATGTCCACCGCGCCGCTACCCGTCTCGTCCACCAGGAATTCCATCTTGTGCAGGCCCACGCCGTGTTCGCCGGTGCAGGTGCCGCCCAGTTTGAGCGCGCGTTCCACCAGCTGGTGGTTCAGCCGCTCGGCGGTTTCGCGCTCGGCGGGAATATTCGGGTCTATCAGGTAGCCCATATGGAAGTTGCCGTCCCCCACATGGCCGACCAAAAAGTAGGGGATGCCAGCTTCTTGGGCCTCGGTCACCGAGTCCAGCAGTGCGTCGGCCAGGTGCGAGATCGGCACGCAGGTGTCGGTGGTGATGGCCCGGCACCCCGGGCGCGACTGCACGCCGGCAAAGTAGGCGTTGTGCCGCGCCGTCCACAGCTTGGTGCGCTCTTCGGGCGTGGCGGCCCAGGCGAAGGCGCTGCCGTGGTTGTCGGCGGCTAGGGCCTGCACGGTTTTCACCTGCTCCTGCACGCCGGCGGGCGAGCCGTGGAACTCCATCAGCAGCATGGCACTTTCGGGCAGGCTGAGTTTGGAATGCTGGTTGACCACCTTCACGGTGGTGGAATCCAGTAGTTCGCAGCGGGCAATCGGAACGCCCAACTGGATGATCTGGATGGTGGTGTTGACCGCATCGGCCAGGCTGGCGAAGCAGCAGGTCGCCGCCATCACCGCCTCGGGTAGCGGGTAGAGCTTGACGGTCACTTCGGTAATGACGCCCAGTGTGCCCTCACTGCCCACCATCAGGCGGGTCAGGTCGTAGCCGGCACTGGACTTCTTGGCATGCGTGCCGGTGCGAATGACCTCGCCCTGCGCGGTGACCACTTCCAGCGCCAGCACGTTTTCGCGCATGGTGCCGTAGCGCACGGCGTTGGTGCCGCTGGCGCGGGTGGCGGCCATGCCGCCTAGGGTAGCGTCGGCGCCGGGGTCTATCGGGAAAAACAGGCCGGTGGACTTGACTTCTTCGTTGAGCTGCTTGCGCGTCACGCCGGGTTGCACGGTGACGGTCAGGTCGTCGGCATTGATAGCCAGCACCCGGTTCATCTGGCTCACATCCAGGCTGATGCCGCCTTGCACCGCCAGCAAGTGGCCTTCGAGCGAAGTGCCCACGCCAAAGGGGATCACCGGAACCTGGTACTGCGCCGCCAGCTTCACCACTGCGGCGACTTCGGCCGTGCTCTGGGCAAACACCACAGCGCCGGGTGGTGGCACATCAAAGGAGGATTCGTCGCGCCCATGCTGTTCGCGCACCACCAGAGCGGTGGAGCAGCGCGCGCCGAACTGCGCTTGCAGGGTTTCAATCAGCGCCAGTGGCACCGGGCGCTGGCAGACTGAGGGCAACAAATGCAGGGGGGGTGTGGGGGCGTTCATCCAGTCAGTTTACGATGGGGGACTTTTTTTGTCCTTGCACGGAGCTGACTCATGGGCCAACGCCTCACACAAATTGCCACCCGCACCGGGGACAACGGCACCACCGGCCTGGGCGACAACACCCGGGTCTCCAAGGACAGCCTGCGCGTGCACGCCATGGGCGACGTGGACGAGCTGAACTCCCACATCGGCCTGCTACTGTGCGAAGACATGCCCGAACCCGTGCGCCAAGTGCTGGTGGAGATCCAGCACCAGCTCTTCAACCTGGGTGGGGAGCTGTCGATCCCGGGTTTTGAGCTGCTCAAGCCGGAAGCGGTATTGGCCCTGGACGACGCGCTGGCCGAGCACAACGAGCACCTGCCGCGTCTGCAGGAATTCATCCTGCCGGCCGGCACCCGCGCCGCGTCGCAGGCCCATGTGTGCCGCACCGTGGCCCGCCGCGCCGAGCGCGCCGTGGTGGCGCTGGGCGCGCAGGATGCCTTGAATGACACACCACGCCAGTACCTCAACCGCTTGTCGGATTTGATGTTTGTGCTGTCCCGTGTGCTGAACCGCTACCGCACGGACGGCACGGTGGGGGATGACGTCTACTGGAAGAGCGAGAAAATGGCGAAGACCACCATCGAGTAACGCCGCGCCTTGTCACCAGCGTGTCTGATGGCACGGGGGCGGGCGTGCAACACTGTCTCGCTCCAGACACCGCGCACCACACAACAACATGGCCCAGACAAGCCCTACCTCCCAAACTGCCCCCAACACCCCCCAGATCCGCCTGTACCAGAACTGGCTGCGCCAGCACCGCGGTCTGAGCTTTGAGACCTACCGCGAAATCTGGCAGTGGTCCATCACCGACCTGGACGCCTACTGGCAAAGCGTCTGGGATTACTTTGCGCTGCAGTCACCGACACGGCACACCGCGGTGCTGGCCAAGAATGCCATGCCTGGCGCCGTGTGGTTTCCCGGCGCGCAGGCCAACTACGCGCAGCAGGTGTTTCGCCACGTGGCGCCGGCGCATGCGGCGGGCTTTCCGGCCGTCATCAGCCGCAACGAGAAGGGCGAAAACCGTGAACTGAGCTGGCCCGAGCTGCGCCGCCAGGTCGCGTCACTGGCGCTGCACCTGCAGGAGCACGGCGTGCTGCCGGGGGACCGTGTGGCCGCTTACCTGCCCAATACGCCCGAGGCCATGGTTGCCTTTCTGGCCACGGTCAGCATTGGCGCGGTGTGGAGCATCTGCGCGCCCGATATGGGCAGCAACGCCGTGCTGGACCGCTTCCAGCAGATCACACCCAAGGTGCTGATCGCCTGCGATGGGGTGCGCTATGGCGGGCGCGACTTCGACCGCATGGGCGTAGTGCAAGAACTGCGCAACGCGCTGCCCACGGTGCAGCACGTGATCCTGCACGCCAACCTGGGGACCGCGGATGACCTGCAGCATGCTACGAATTCAATAGCCTCATGTGTCCGTTTCACAAGTGCTACGGCCCGAAATGATGCTAGCGCTTCGGCGTTTGAGCCGCTCTGGCTGCCATTTGACCATCCGCTGTGGATCGTCTATTCCAGCGGCACCACGGGGCTGCCCAAGGCCATCGTCCATGGCCACGGCGGCATGATCCTGGTGGCGCTGGCCATGAAGGTGCTGCACAACGACGTGGGTTGCAGTTATCAGGCCAACAACTGGGGTGAGCGCTTCCACTGGTACAGCTCTACCGGATGGGTGATGTGGAACGCTCAGGTGGCCGGCCTGCTCAGCGGCACCACTTGCGTGATCTTTGATGGCAGCCCAGCCCAGCCAGATTGGACTACGTCGTGGCGCTTTGCCAGCGAGACCGGCGTCACCTACTTTGGTGCCGGTGCGGCCTTCTATGCCAATTGCATGAAGACTGGCGTGGACCTCGCTGCCTGTGGCGATCTGTCGGCCATCCGCGCACTCGGCACCACCGGTTCACCGTTGTCGCCCGAGGCGCAGAACTGGGGCACCGAGCAGTTCCGCCGCATCGCTCGGAGCGACGCGCAGCGCGACATCTGGTGGTGCAACATCAGCGGTGGGACCGACTTCTGTGGTGCGTTTATCGGCGGCAACCGCGAGTTGCCGCAAGAGCCCGGCGTCATGCAATGCCGTTTGTTGGGCTGCGCGGTGGAGGCATGGAACGAAGCCGGTGAGCCGGTGCTAGGCGAGGTCGGTGAGCTGGTCTGCAGCCAGCCGATTCCGTCCATGCCGCTGTACTTCTGGGGTGACACCGACAACGCGCGATACCTCGCTAGCTATTTCGAAATGTACCCGGCTGGCCATGGCCGCAAACCGGGCGGGCGGCCCGGCGACCGGGACCTGCCTCCCGAGGCCGGCGGTGCCTGGCGCCACGGCGACTGGCTGCGCGTGGGCACCAAAGAGGCGGGTGGCGAGGGCTGTGTGATCTTTGGCCGCAGCGACGCCACCATCAACCGCCATGGCTTGCGGATGGGCACCAGCGAGCTGTACAGCGCCATCGAAGCGCTGCCCGACGTGGTCGACAGTCTGGTCGTGGATCTGGAATACCTGGGGCGCGAGAGCTACATGCCGTTGTTCGTCGTGTTGCGCCCGGGCCTAACGCTGGACGAAGCGTTGCAACGCAAGATCGTCGACGCCATCAAGACTGCGCTGAGTCCGCGCTTCGTGCCCAACGCCATCTTTCAGGTCACCGAGATTCCGCGCACACTGTCGGGCAAGAAGCAGGAGTTGCCGATCAAGAAGCTGCTGCTGGGCCAGCCGCTGGAAAAAGTGATGAACAAGGATGCCATGGCCAATCCGGCGTGCCTGGACTGGTATGTGGAGTTTGCGCTGAAAAGACTGGCAGGCGTCTAGGTTTCCTCGCTGGGCCGCCCTAAGAGGAAACGCGCCCCCTCGGGGGCAGCGACCCGCAGAGCGGCGGAGCGTGGGGGCTAGTCTTTCGGCGCCAGGATGGCCATGGTGATGCGCGACACGCAGGTCAGCTCGCCGGCTTCATTGCGCAACTCAATCGCCCACACGTGCGTGGTGCGGCCCATGTGCACCGGCCGTGCGGTGCCGGTCACCCAGCCGCTGGTGGTGCCCCGAACGTGGTTGGCATTGATGTCCAGGCCGACTGCCTTGTAGCCCTCGGGGCAGGCGCAGGCGGCGCCGCATGAGCCCAGCGTTTCGGCCAGCACTACGCTGACTCCACCATGCAACAGGCCATAGGGTTGGCGGGTGCGGGTGTCCACAGGCACACGGGCGGTGATGAAATCGTCGCCGACTTCCAGAAATTCGATTCCCAGGTGGGCCGTTGCGGTGTCGGCACTCATGGCCGTGAGCAGTTCGACGGTGACGGGTTTTTTCCAAATGGACATAGGAGTCGGCAGTCTTGATAAGGGGTTGAGTGGCAGCTAATCCGTTGCAGTTGTGGTGGCGACGAGCCCGCGTTTGCGCAGCATGGGTGTCACTTGGGGGTCGCGTCCGCGAAAGGCGCGGTAGGCGTCAGCTGGGTTCTGTTTGTTACCGGCGCTGTAGATGGTGCGCAGTAGGCGCTCCGCCGTGGTCGTATCAAAGGCGTCTCCGGTCTCGGTGAAAGCTGCAAATCCATCGGCCTCCAGCACCTCGGCCCACATATAGACGTAGTAGCCAGCGCAATAGCCCGCACCAGCAAACAGGTGCTGGAAGTGGCTCAGCCCATGGCGCAGGCCAATATCGGGCGGAATACCCAATTTGGTGCGTTGCTCGGTCTCAAATTGGGCGATATCAACCGGTGTGCCGTTGGGGAGGGCGTGTAGGGCCATGTCGATCAGGGCTGGCCCGGTGTATTGGACGGTGGCCCAGGCCTGGTCAAACTGGCGCGCACGATGGAGTTTTTCCAACAGTGCAGCGGGCAGGGGCTCGCCGGTCTCCACGTGGCGCGCGTGGCGTTGCAAGACTTGCGGCTCCAGCGCCCAGTTCTCGAACAGTTGCGAGGGCAGCTCCACATAGTCGCGCAACACCTGGGTGCCGGCCAGGCGTTCGTAGCGCACCTGGGACAGCAGGCCATGCAGACCGTGGCCAAACTCGTGGAACAGCGTGCGCACGTCGTCGAAGCTCAGCAGGGTCGGGCTGGCCTTGGCGAAATTGTTGTTGTTGATGACGATGGGCAGCGTGCCGCCAAAGTGACCGGACTGGCTGCGAAACACGCTCATCCAGGCACCACTGCGCTTGGAACTGCGGGCGTAGTTGTCGCCGATGAATAGGCCCACCAGCGCGTCGTCCTTGCCGCGGACTTCCCACAGGCGGGCATCCGGATGGTGCAATGCGATGCCGTGCTGTTCGACAAAGCGCAGGCCAAACAGGCGCTGGGCGCAGTCGAACATGGCGGCCAACATGGCGTCCAGCGAAAAATAGGGCTTGAGCACCGCATCATCCAGGTCAAAACGCTGGGCGCGCACATTTTGCGCCAGGTAACGCCAGTCCCAGGCGGCAATCGGTGTGGGTTCGCCCAAGGCACGGGCCATGTCGGTCAGCGCCTGGCGGTCGACATCGGCGTGGGCCTTGGCGGGCTCCCAGGCCTGGTGCAACAAGTCCAGTACGGCCTCGGTTTTTCCGGCCATGCGGTCGACCAGTTCGTAGTCGGCGTAACTGGCAAAACCGTGCAGGGCGGCTTGCTCCTGGCGCAAGGCCATGATGTGCGCGGCAACGGGGCGGTTGTCGTAGGCTCCGTCGTTCGCGCCACGGGACACGCGTGCCTGCCACAGGGTTTCGCGTAGGTCACGCCGTGCAGAGAAAGTGAGGAAGGGCTCGGCCAGCGACGGGGACAGCGTGACGGCGTAGGCGTCGTCGCCCAATCCGCGCTGCTGCGCCGCAGAGCGTGCCGCTGCGCGCACAAAGTCGGGCAGACCCGCCAGGTCCGCTTCGCCCCTGAGCGTCAGCGTGTAAACGGATTCTTCAGCCAGCAGGTTTTGCGAGAAACGGGTGAAAAGTGTGGCCAGTTCGGCCATGATGGCCCCGTAGCGCAGTCGCTCCTGGCCCTGCAGACGGGCGCCGGCCCGCACAAAATCCAGATGCAGACGCTCCAGCAGGCGCAGTTGTTCTGCGTCCAGACCAAGGGACTGGCGCCGGCTGTACAGAGCGTCAATGCGTCCAAAAAGCCCGGCGTGCATGAAAACGGCATTTTCATGTGCCGCCAGCCGCGGAGCCATTTCCAACTGCACGGTTTGCAGTGCGGCGGAAGTTTCGCTGGAGGTCAAATTGTGAAACAGCAAGGTAATTCGGTCGAGCAAACGGCCGCCGATATCCAAAGCTGCTATGGTGTTCGCAAAATCGGGTGCACTGGGGTGGGCAGCGATGGCATCGATTTCAGCCATATGCTGCGCCAGCGCCAAGTCAAACGCTGGCATGAAATGTGCTGGAAGTACATGACCGAAGGGGGGCAAACCGTAGGGCTGAACCCAGGGTTGCAGCAAAGGATTCAATTCGCCGTCAGCGGTGGATGGGGATTGCATGTGAGTGGCCCAGTGGGTGTAATCTGGTGGAAACCCTGATAGCGAAAACGCTAGGTGATGTTCGTAAGGCCACAGACAAAGCACCATCTAGGCAAATTACAATAGCCGACTTTAAGTTTAGCAGTTTACGGACGCTGCGCCCCGGATTCCGACCCGGCATCCAAACGGCAGTTAGTAGTTTTTCTATAAGGAAATGATTGTGCATACAAAGTTCAAAGTGTTGGTCCGCGCCTGGGCCCTGACCCTGAGTTTGGCCGTTGTGTCGGTCGCTGGTGTTTCAACCCCCGCATTCGCCCAGACCGCCGCGCCCGCCGCTGCCGCGCCTGCCGCAGTAGCCGCTGACCCCGCTGCCGCTGCTCCTAAGAAGGCCGAAGGCACCACTGACAATCCTTATGGGCTTGCTGCTTTGTGGCACAGCGCGCACTCAGTTGACATGGGTGTTTTGATCATGTTGGGCCTCATGAGCATGGGCAGTTGGTATATCCTGGCCGTCAAGTTGCTCGAACAAGCCAAGGCCGCCAAATTTGCCCGCGAAGCGGCCGAGAAATTCTGGAGTGCTGGCACCGTTGCCCAGGGCACTGCCGCTCTGCACAAGGACAGTCCCTACCAGTTCATCGCAGCTGCCGGTCTGGAGGCCACCAAAAAACACAGTGGACTGATGGGCCACATCCCGTTGAACGACTGGATCAGCATGAGCGTGCAACGTTCCGTTGACCGTGTGAACCGTGAAATGCAAGGTGGCCTGTCCTTCCTGGCAACCGTGGGTTCCATTTCCCCTTTCGTTGGTCTGTTTGGTACGGTGTGGGGCATCTATGGCGCCTTGACCCAAATCGGCATGTCAGGGCAAGCGTCTATCGACAAGGTTGCCGGCCCCGTGGGTTCTGCGCTGATCATGACGGCTTTGGGTCTGGCAGTTGCCGTTCCCGCCGTGTTGGCCTACAACTGGCTGATCAGCCGCAACAAGGCTGTGATGGACGACGTGCGCAGTTTCGGCGGCGATTTGCACTCTGTATTGCTGGGTTCAGCCTCCAAGAGCTAATTAATTGCGATCAATTCGCAGAAGGATGGCTCTATGTCAATGAACGTCGGTAGCCCGGACGGTGGCGATGACGCGGTAATTTCCGCCATCAACACCACACCCCTGGTGGACGTGATGCTGGTGATGCTGATCATTTTCTTGATCACCATCCCGGTGGTCACCACGTCGGTTCCTGTGACTTTGCCCAAAGAACGGGTCGAGGTTCGCGAAACCAAACCAGAAAACATCATTATTTCGGTGGACACCGCCAACAACGTATTTTGGTATGACCAAAAAGTCACCAACGTGGAAGCGCTGGTCGACAAGCTGAAGAAGGTCTCGACCGTCAAACCGCAGCCTGAAGTTCAGATTCGCGGCGACTTGGCTTCCCGATACGAAGGTGTTGGCAAGGTTCTTTACGCCTGCCAGCGCGCCGGTATTGTCAAAGTGGCGTTCATTACTGAACCGCCAGCCCTGGGAGGTTAATTATGTCTATGAATGTAGGAAGTTCCGGCGATGGTTCGGGCGATCCTGAAGTGCTAATGGACATCAACACCACGCCACTGATTGACGTGATGCTGGTGTTGTTGGTGATGTTGATCATCACCATTCCCATTCAACTGCATGCGGTCAGCCTGGACATGCCGGTGGGTACACCCCCCACCAACAATATCAAGCCTGAAAAGATCCAGATTGATATCGACGAAAGTAGTGTGGTGTATTGGCAAGGTCTGCCCGTGTCAGCAGCTGAACTGGATGCCAACATGGAAACCGTGAGCCAACTGGCTTCACAGCCCGAGGTCCATATTCGGCCCAACAAGTCGTCGTCGTATGCCGTGTTCGCCAATGTCTTGTCAGCGTCAAAGCGAAAAGGCTTGACCAAGATGGCGGTGATCGGAAGTGAGCAGTTCGTCCAATGAATAATACGATCAGCCTCTATCCGGTCTATCGACCGAAGGACCCTTCCAGGCGCTACAAGGGCATTGCCATTGTTGTCGGTTTGCATGTCTTTCTGCTGTGGGCATTGATTTCCGGAACAGCCCATGATGCGTTGAAGGTCATCAAGAAGCCGCTGGAGGCCGTGGTGATCCAGGAAGTGATCATCCCACCGCCGCCGCCGCCACCGCCTAAGGAAATCAAACCACCTGAAACTCCCAGGGTCGAAGCACCGCCGCCGCCGTTTGTTCCGCCGCCTGACGTGGCACCCCAGACGACATCGGCCTCCACGATTGTGTCGGTCGCTGCGCCACCGCCCACGCCGGCTGTGATTGCTCCACCACCTCCTGTGGCAGCTCCACCCAAACCGGCACCCAACCGTGCCGACCTACGCGTGGCTTGTCCAACCCAGATTCCACCTGAGATGCCCCGCAAAGCGTTGCAGGATGGATCGGAAGGTGTGGTCAAAGCGCAGGCGCTGGTCAAAGACGGCGTGGTGAAGGAAGTGACGATTCTGTCAGGACCCCGCATATTCCATGCTTCCGTCAAGGCCGCGATGATGCAGTACAAGTGCACCGCAGACTCCACTGAGATCCTGGCCACTCAGGAATTTGTGTTCAAGATCGAATAGCCAGACGGCTGCTCATGGTTGAGCGGCCACAAACACAACAAGAAAATAGCCACCCTCGGGTGGCTATTTTCTTGTACGCGCCAGTTGCTAGAGGAAGCGCAGCACGTCGTCCGGCGCTATATCCACCAGACAACGCGTATGTCCCAGCGGGCATTCGCGCGCAAAGCAGGGCGCGCAATCCAGTGCCGGCACGTACATGGGGTCGTTCTTGAGCCACACTACATGGGCCTTGGGGTTCAAGGGCGGCGTGTGCAGGGGGCTGGACGAGCCAAAGAGGGCGACCTGTGGAACGCCAAATGCGGCGGCTACATGCATCAGGCCCGAGTCATTGCTGACCAGTGCCTTCGCGGCTGAAATGGCGGCCAGCGCATGGTCCAGTGAAGTTCGCCCCGACCAGTCCAGACAATGGCCGGGCCGCGCGGCGTTTACCGTCTGGGCAATTTCAGCGCACACCGCAGACTCCTTGATTGATCCCAGTAATACCACCGGCAAGCCCAGCTGGCCGGCCAAGACTGCAAAATGGCGCGCGGGCCAGCGCTTGGCGGATCCGTACTCGGCACCAGGCGCAAAAACATAGAACGCTTGGCGTTGCAGACGCATTCCGGCCAACGCAGCGTCGACCCGCACGGGGTCCAGTTGCAGGACCGGGCGATCGTCGTCGACTCCTTGCTCTGCGCTCAACGCCGAATAGAACGCCACCATGGGTGGGCGGTGGCCATCACGCGGATTGGGCAGCCGGCGGGTCAGCACCCCATAGCGCGACTCGCCGTGGTACCCGATACGCTCCCGGATGCCCGCCCACCAGGGCAGCAAAGCGCTCTTGAAGGAGTTCGGGCAAACGTAGGCAACGTCAAAATGCCCCTCCATCTCGCGCGCAAGCTTGCGACGGGCCCCCCATTGCAGACCGCCGTGGGCAAATGGCAGTTCAAAGACACCCGCAATCTGGGGCATGGCGCGGTACACAGGCGCTACCCACGGCAGCGCGCCAACGGTGACCGTTTCGCCCCGTGCCTGCAGCCTGCGCAAGAGCGGCTCGGTCATGACTGCATCCCCAATCCACTGGGGCGCAATCACCAGCGAGCGGGTCACCTGCGTGCGTCCGGCCGGCAGGCCAATGGCTTCATGCTCAATGTCCCTCGAAGTGCTCGCCGGCCTTCAGGCGGTACACGGTGCCGCAATACGGGCATTTGGCTTCGCCGGAGTGGCCAACATCAAGGTACACCTTGGGATGTGTGTTCCAGGTGTCCATCTTGGCCAACGGGCTCGGACAAAACACGCCACCTTGGTGGTTCAGGTCCGAGGCCAGGATTTCAATTGCAGATTTGCTCATACTTTACTCAACCAATGGGAATACTTCGGGTTGCGGCCATTGACGATGTCAAAGAACGCGCTCTGGATTTTTTCGGTGATGGGGCCACGGCTACCTACATAGTCGTCTTTGCCTAATTCAATGCGGTCGAGTTCACGGATGGGTGTGACTTCGGCCGCCGTACCAGTAAAGAAGGCTTCATCGCAAATGTAGACCTCGTCGCGGGTGATGCGCTTTTGCACCAGTTCCAGGCCCAGGTCCTTGCAGATGTGCATAACGGTGTTGCGGGTGATGCCGTTTAACGCGCCGGCCGAAAGGTCGGGTGTGTAGACCACACCGTTCTTGACGACGAACAGGTTCTCGCCCGCGCCTTCGGATACAAAGCCGTTGGCATCCAGCAGCATGGCTTCGTCGTAGCCATCGTCCGTGGCTTCCATATTGGCCAGGATGGAGTTGGTGTAGTTGGACACCGCCTTTGCCTGGGTCATCGTAATATTGACATGGTGGCGGGTGTAGCTGGAAATCTTGACCCGGATGCCGCGGCGCATGCCCTCTTCGCCCAGGTAGGCACCCCAAGGCCAGGCGGCAACCATCAGGTGGATGGTGTTGCCCTTGGGGCTCACGCCCAGCTTCTTGTCGCCAATCCAGGTCAGCGGGCGCAGGTAGCAGCTTTCCAGCTTGTTCTCGCGCACAACGGCCAATTGCGCTTCATTGACCTGATCCTGTGTGAACGGGATCTTCATGCGCAGGATCTTGGCGCTGTTGAAGAGGCGCTCCGTGTGCTCCTGCAGGCGGAAAATGGCCGTGCCGTTCACCGTGTTGTAGGCCCGCACGCCCTCAAAGGCGCCGCAACCGTAATGCAGGGTGTGGCTCAGCACATGGATTTTGGCGTCGCGCCAGTCGACCATCTGGCCATCCATCCAGATTTTTCCGTCGCGATCTGACATTGAGGGAGGTAGGGGGCTCATGGCGTATTTCCTTGGAGTCGGGATTCTAGAAACACTGATTTTACGACCCGGGGAGCAGCGCCCCGTTGGGCATCCTGACGCGAACCCTCAGGTGCGCAACAATTCCCAGCGAATCAGTCTGCCACCCTCAAAGGCGCAGTGCACCTGCGCACCGGAACCGTCGGTCCAGCGATAGCGCTCGGACGCCGGGTCGCCATCCCCTTCGCGCTGTCCCAATGCGCGTGTCAATTCCAGGACTTGAAGTAGCGTCATTCCCGGTTCCAGTCGCGCGTGCAACATGACCGCGCTGGCCACCGCGCCAACCGGTCGCTGGGCCGTTCGCCGCAACACTAGCAGCATGCGCGTCATGTTGAGCAGCACCCACATCAGGAGCCCCGCTGCAGCCAACGCAATACCGGCCAGCCCATAGGCGCGATATCCCATCCATCCGACGGCTGCAACGCCCACTGTGATGGCCACGCGCATGGTGACGGGATGATCGCGAAACTTCAACAAAGCCACGTTAGAACAGACTCCACAGAAAGGTTTGCGTTCCAGTTTAGCCCAGGCCCCGCACGACTTCCATGGCCTCTTCGACCCTTTCCACTGCGTGGATGGTCAGCCCCTCAAACTCTTTGCTGTGCGATTTCTTGGGCGCGTTGGCCTTGGGCACCACGGCGACGGTGAAGCCCAGTTTGGCTGCTTCCTTCAGGCGCTCCTGGCCGCGCGGTGCCGGGCGCACCTCACCGGCCAGGCCCACTTCGCCAAACGCAAAAAACCCCTTGGGCAGCGGCTTTCCACGCAGGCTGGACGTAATGGCCAGCAGCACCGCCAGGTCGGCTGCTGGCTCGCTGATGCGCACACCACCAACGGCATTCACAAACACATCCTGGTCCATGCAGGCCACGCCGGCGTGGCGGTGCAGCACGGCCAGCAGCATGGCCAGGCGGTCGCGGTCAAGGCCCACGCTCAGGCGCCGGGGCGATGGTCCGCCACTGTCGACCAGGGCCTGGATTTCGACGAGAAGGGGCCGCGTGCCTTCGAGCGTGACCATGACACAGCTGCCGGGAACGGGTTCGGCGTGCTGGCTCAGAAAAATGGCGCTGGGGTTGCTCACCCCTTTGAGGCCCTTCTCGGTCATGGCAAAAACGCCGATCTCATTCACCGCGCCAAAGCGGTTCTTGATGGCGCGCACCAGCCGAAAGCTGCTGTGGGTTTCTCCCTCGAAGTACAGCACCGTGTCCACCATGTGCTCCAGCACGCGCGGTCCGGCCAACGCGCCTTCCTTGGTGACGTGGCCGACCAGAACGATAGCCGTGCCGCTGGACTTGGCACAGCGTGTCAGGTGGGCGGCGCATTCGCGGACCTGGGCCACCGAGCCGGGTGCCGACGTGAGTTGGTCGGAGTACACGGTCTGGATCGAATCGATGACAGCCACATCGGGTTGCAGCACGTCGATGGTGGCCAGAATTTTGTCGAGCTGGATTTCGGCCAGCACCTTGACCTGGGAAGCGTCAAGCCCCAGGCGACGCGAACGCAATGCCACTTGCGCGCCACTCTCTTCACCGGTCACGTACAGGGTGGACTGACCCCCGCGCTGCAGCGAGTCCAGCGCCTGCAACAGCAGCGTGGACTTGCCAATCCCGGGGTCGCCACCGATCAGCACCACGGCGCCTTCTACGATGCCGCCGCCAAGCACCCGGTCCAGCTCATCTTGCCCGGTGGGTGTGCGCTGCACGTCGGTGGCATCGATGTCGGCCAGAACGGCGACCTCGGCCGTCTTGGCCAATGACTGGAATTGCGAGGTATAGCGGTTCTTGCCCGGAGTCGCTGACTCGGCCACCGATTCGATCAGCGTGTTCCAGGCCGCGCAGCTGGGGCATTTGCCCAGCCATTTGGGGCTGGTACCACCGCATTCGGTGCAGGTGTAGATGGTTTTGTCTTTGGCCATTGCACCATCATACTGTATAAAATCACAGTTTTCGAATGCTGTCCCTGGCCTTGCGCACCTTGTCCAGGTTGACCGTCACGCGCACGGTTTCTGGTGTGATGGCGGATGCAATCGTGTAGGCCGGCGTGGTGGTTTCCCTGCACACCCACTTGCCCAGAGCCACGCCATCCTTGTCCAGGATGCTGATGACCCATGGCGTGTTGGCACGCTCGCCGCGCTGTACCGACAAAGCGGTTTCGCCGTTGGCCAGCATCACATAGGTTCCCGGCGGGTAGAAGCCCGCGGCCTGCGCCATCGCCGAACCCACACCTAGCCCTATGCCCTCGGCCCCCATCACCATGGACTTGACAGCCTTGACCGGCGACATCGAAGCGCGGGTCTTGCGCCCGGCCATCTTGGCGATGAAGCTGTCGGCCATGGCCAGCACGCGGCGCGCCAACACGGTGCTCTCCAGTCCCTGCTCGGACTGCGGGTCATGGTGCCAGCGCACGATGTCGAGCACCTCGGGATCGTCATAGCCAAAGCCGTGAAGGATGTCGACACTCTTCTGCGGATGCTCCTGAATCAGCGCGCGCTGCCAGGCGGTGGGGGCCGAATGCTGGCGGGCCAGGCTGTCCTGGTCGCGCGCCATTCCGATGTTCATCAACATTGCCGCGCTGACCAGGGCGTCGCGTTGGGGCTGCGCCATAGCCAGCTTGTGCGCCGTCATGTCGCACACCACCGCGCTCAGCAAAGCGTGGGTTGCGCAATAACCCTGGGCTGTGTCGGCCAGGGCCTGGAACAGGCAAAACAGGCTGTCGTCCGGGTCGGCCTTCAGAAGATCCAGCGCTTTCGTCTGGATGCCGGTTAGGCGCTCCAGCGGACTGATGGCCAGCCCACCCTGGTACAAAATGCCGCGCAGCACCTCTTGCAGGTCCATCCAGCCGCCGCGCAGTTGTTGACCCACAACATAGTCGGTCTCGCGGATTTCGCTGGGCATGGGTGCGCGGCTGATCTCTTGCACATCCACGCCTTCGATGAGCATGGCGTGCACCATGCGCTCATAACTGCGCTGCCAGGCCAACGCGTCAGCCGGTGTGCTGGATGCGTTATGGGCGTGCAGCTTCTCGCGGTGCTCTTCCGATACCACCGGTTGGCCCTTGCGCAACAGCAATTGACCGGAGGCGCTCCATACATCGACCGGCAAGGGCTGGCCCACGGCCAGCATCGCCACAGGAATGGGTACGTACTTCACAGCGAAACCTCCACAGGAACCCGGTTGGCCAGGCCACACATCAACTCATAACCCACGGTTTGGGCGCACGCCGCAACCTCGTCAATGGACTGCGTTGCACCGTTGGCGGCCACTCCCCAGAGTGTGACCGAACTGCCAGAGCCGGCCTGTGGCACCGGCGTCAGGTCCACGGTGATCATGTCCATGCTGACGCGCCCCACGGTGCGCGTGCGCACGCCATCCACCAGCACCGGTGTTCCGGTAGGGCACAGGCGCGGATAGCCGTCCGCGTAGCCACACGCCACGACGCCAATGCGCATGTCGTTCTCTGCCACAAAGCTTGAGCCGTATCCGACGCTAGCCCC
Source organism: uncultured beta proteobacterium (assembly GCA_903853895.1). Lineage (GTDB taxonomy): Bacteria > Pseudomonadota > Gammaproteobacteria > Burkholderiales > Burkholderiaceae_C > Allorhodoferax. Next base: position 19,177 of record CAINUX010000058.1, read on the forward strand.
AGCCGAGAGTGATTGTGTTGCTATTATTTTTGCAGTGAGCGTCATGCTGGCCTGCAACCCCCAATCGGCGGCGCTGTGCGCGGGAAAGTCGGGTGCGCTGCCATAGAGCGCAATGCCGGGGCGCACCCAGTCCGAGACCACCAGGCGTTCGGGGTGCGCAGCGACCTGTGCCGGGTCGACCGTATGGCGCAGCGTGGCGGCACTGTTGCTCAGGCTGCGCTCACCGGGCAGGTCGTGGGTTGTGGCTGCAAAGTGTGCCATTTGCGCGGCAACTCCGGTGGGGCCGTCGGCGTCGCTGAAATGCGTCATTAGCGAGATTTCGTCAACCTGGGGCAAGGCGTTGAGTCGGGTCCAGGCCGAGCGGTAGCGCTCGGGCGTGAAGCCCAGGCGGTTCATGCCGGAGTTCATCTTCAGGAAGACACGTTGCGGCACATTGGTCTTGTGCGCGGCCAGCATGTCGATCTGGGCGTCGCAGTGCACGGTATGCCACAGGTCCAGGCGCGAGCACAACTCCAGGTCGCGCAGCTCGAACGCGCCTTCGAGCAGCAGGATGGGCCCGCGCCAGCCCAGATCGCGCACGCGCTGTGCCTCATTCAGGTCCAGCAGCGCAAAGCCGTCGGCGCCGCGCAGTCCTTCGAAGGCGCGCTCAATTCCGTGGCCATAGGCGTTGGCCTTCACCACGGCCCACACGCGGGCGTCTGGAGCGGCGCGGCGCGCGCGCTCCAGGTTGTTGCGAAAAGCCTGGGTATGGACGGTAGCGAGGATGGGACGGGGCATGGAAAAGACTCTGGACAAGGGCGTGCCCAGATTCTGACATTGCCGGGCATGCTATAACCGCACCACGTTTGGAGACACCCCACAATTTATGACGCACTAGTCTCACTGGTGCGCGCACCCCTCACGCATGAAACGCGGCTTTTTCACCATCATGTCGGCGCAGTTCTTCAGCTCGCTGGCAGACAACGCCTTGTTCGTCGGGGCCGTGCAGTTGTTGCGTACCAGCGGTGCCCCGGAGTGGCAGCAGGCCGCCCTGGTTCCCATGTTCGCCCTGTTCTATGTGATCCTGGCGCCCTTTGTAGGCGCCTTTGCCGATGCCCTGCCCAAGGGGCGGGTCATGCTGTACAGCAACGGCATCAAGATTGTGGGTTGTCTGATGATGTTGTTTGGGACCCACCCACTGATGTCGTATGCCATTGTGGGACTGGGCGCCGCAGCCTATTCACCGGCCAAATACGGCATCCTGACCGAGTTGCTGCCGCCCTCGCAGTTGGTCAAGGCCAATGGCTGGATTGAGGGGCTGACCATTGCCTCCATCATTCTGGGAGTCTTGCTGGGTGGGCAGCTGGTGGGCAAGATCGTGTCGAGCTACCTGTTGTCGTTTGACTGCCCACTCGTGGATACCGCCATTGATACCGCACCAGAGGCCGCTATCAGCGTGCTGATTTTTGTTTATATGCTGGCGGCCTGGTTCAACACCCGCATTCCCGAAACCGGCGTGCCGATGCGGCCTCTGCCCAAGCGGGTGGTGAGTTTGTTGCCCGACTTCTGGCATTGCAATCTGCGCCTGTGGCGCGACCGCCTGGGTCAAATTTCACTGGCCACGACCACGCTGTTTTGGGGCGTTAGCGGAAACCTTCGCTACATCGTGCTGGCCTGGGCAGCCGCGGCACTGGGCTACAGCGTGACGCAGGCATCGGCACTGGTCGGTGTAGTAGCCATCGGGACCGCGGTCGGTGCCGTGGCAGCGTCCTTGCGAATGCGGCTGGACCAAGCGACCCTGGTCCTACCCCTGGGCATTGGCATGGGGCTGCTGGTGATCTTGCTGAACTTCATCACCAATGTGTGGGTGGCTGCACCGTTCCTGATTCTGTTGGGGGGGTTGGGCGGTTTCCTGGTAGTGCCAATGAACGCGTTGCTGCAACACCGTGGCCACAACCTGATGGGCGCGGGCCGCTCCATTGCCGTGCAAAACTTCAACGAGCAGGCCTGCATTCTGGGGTTGGGTGCCTTCTACAGCCTGTCCACCGGCATGGGTCTATCCGCTTTTGGCGCCATCACGGTGTTTGGTGTGGTCGTGGCTGGCTTCATGTGGGTCATCAAGCGCTGGCATGCCCACAACTGCAAGGTGCACGCCGCCGACATTGCCCACCTGCTCGAAGTAGCCCGCCACGACAACCTGCATGGCTAGAGATATGGCCCCCACGGTCGCCCACTGCGTGTGGCTTCCTGCCCCCCGAGGGGGCCACGTTTTGCCTTGGGGCGGCCCGGCGGCAAAACCATGCCCCCACCCGGCGGCGTGACGACGACTCACGGGTTGGCCGCACTGGCCCTGCTGCTCAATGCCTTCACCTGGGGCATCTCCTGGTGGCCATTTCGCCAATTGCAAGACTTGGGCGTGCACCCCCTGTGGGCCACGACGCTGGTCTACGCGGTGGCGCTGGCCTGGCTGCTGGCGATCCGCCCGCTCGCCTGGCGCGGTTTTGTGCAGCACTCCGGCCTGTGGATACTGCTGATCGCATCCGGCCTGACCAACATCGGGTTCAACTGGGCCGTGACCGTGGGCGACGTGGTGCGCGTGGTGCTGCTGTTCTACCTGATGCCGGCCTGGGTGGTAGTGCTGGCGTGGCCGCTGCTGGGCGAGAAGCCGTCCGTGGCCTCCCTGCTGCGTCTGGTGTTGGCGCTGGTGGGGGTGGTGATCGTGCTCAAGACACCGGATGTGGCCTGGCCCTGGCCAGACAGTCTGGCCGACGGCCTGGCGCTGATGGGCGGACTGTGCTTTGCACTGACCAACATCATGCTGCGCCGACTGCAGCGCGCGCCGTCGCAAGCCAGCATGCTCGCCATGTTTGGCGGGGGTGCGGTCATGGCGGGTTTTGCAGCGGCGCTGGGGCAGCAGCAGGGGTTTGTGGGTGCGCTGCCGCCGTTAGCGCCGCAGTGGCTTGCCTGGGTGGGGGGCTTAAGCCTGTGTTTTCTGGTGGGCAACCTCGGGCTTCAATATGGTGCGGCCCGCCTGAGTGCCAGTGCCACATCGATCATCATGCTGTCGGAGGTGGTGTTTGCCAGTACCTCGGCTGTGCTGCTGGGGGCGGGCGAACTCAGTGGGCGCGTGGTGTTGGGCGGCGCGCTGATTGTGCTGGCGGCGTTGCTGTCGACCGTCTCCTGGGGTACCGCTGCGGCATCGCACGGCGGGTGACCTTACAGCAGTACCCATGCAAGTGTTTTTCCGCAGTGCTATGGTGCGCGCTTCGCCACCTTTTTGCGAGCCATTCATGACCACCGTTTATGATTTCGAAGCCCTTGCCATCTCGGGCAAGGCTGTACCCCTGAAGCAATACAAGGGCAAACCGCTGCTGATCGTCAATACCGCCAGCGCCTGCGGCTTCACACCGCAGTTTGCCGGCCTGGAAACACTGCACGAGACCTATGGCAAAAAGGGCCTGGTCGTGTTGGGCTTTCCGTGCAACCAGTTTGGCGCGCAGGACAAGGGCAGCAACGACGAAATCGCAGACTTCTGCCAGGTCAACTACGGTGTGAGTTTTCCGATGATGGCCAAGATCGATGTCAATGGAAGCGACGCCCATCCGCTGTACCAATGGCTGTCCAGCGAGGCGCCCGGCCTGCTCGGCACCAAAGCCATCAAGTGGAACTTCACCAAGTTCCTGGTGGGCCGCGATGGTCAGGTCATCAAACGCTACGCGCCCACCGACACTCCGCAGAGCATGGCCGACGATATCGAGGCGGTACTGGCCGCGCCATAGTCACGGCGCCACTGCCCCTAGACTCACAAAGACCCGTCCTTTAGCCTCTTTCTCCGGCTATTTGACGGGCTGCGGACTCCTATAGTCACCGGCAGACGCTGACACCACGATCAGCGCCGGAAGTTGGAGCCTCCTATGCACACCCTTTCTGGCGAGTTGTCCCACGGCACGGTCGCGTGCGCGGATGGGGTTGGCATGCCGGCCGCTGATTTGCTGCTGGAGGTGGACTTCAAATGGCTGATGGCGGGCCAAGGCTGTTGGGTTGATCCCGACAGACTGCGGAACGATCCGCTGTATGCCGCCCACTGCCTTGGGACGGCCCTGTGCTCGCCGTGTGATGCGCTGCGGGGCTGTGCCCGGTTTTTGCAGACCGCTTTGGGCCTGAAGTAGACCGGGTGCAAAGGTTTGTCAGCAGGCCGCAAGGCCATGGGATACTGCGAACCGTGAACGACGACCTGCTATCACCCTTGGAAGATGAGAATCCCTGGAAGCTGGCCCTTGAGGGTTCCGGCGTGGGGGTTTGGGACTGGAATTTGCGCACCGGTGCGCAGACCCACTCGGCGCAATGGGAAGAGATGCTCGGGTTCAGCGCTGGTGATCTGGACCGCGGCTACCAGGAGTTTGCTGATCTGGTTCATCCCGACGACCTGGCCATGGTGCAGGCGGCCGCCAATGCATTTATGGAGGGTCGCTCCCTGGAGTATGCCGTCGACTTGCGCATGCGCTGCAAGGACGGCACATGGAAGTGGATCCTGACACGCGGCACCGTCGTCCAGCACGATGCGCAAGGCAAGGCGCTGCGCATGATCGGAACCCACACGGATATCTCCGAGCGAAAACACGCTGAGGAAACGCTGCGCGCCATCAACGTCCAACTGGTGGAAAACGCCCAGCTTCTGCAGACGACGCTGACCAGCATCAGCCAGGGTATTTTGCTGATCGATGCCGAAGATCGGGTGCGCATGTTCAACCCCCGAGCCTGTGTGCTGCTGGACCTTCCCGAACGCATGCTGGCAACCCGCCCGACCCTGAAAGAGTTGGCTGAATACCAATTTCTGCGGGGTGATTTTGGCCCGGATGCGCAGTTGGTTGACGAAGCCGCGCGCGCACACATAGTCGATGTGGCCAGAGGAGTCGCCGACGCCAAGCCCTGCCAATACCTGCGCGTAACCCCGAACGGGCGCACACTGGAGGTGCGCAGCCAGCCCCTGCCTTCGGGCGGCATGGTGCGCACCTATGCCGATGTGACCGACTATGTGCAGGCAGAAGCGGACCGGCAGCGGTTGAACGCACTGCTCGACGCCACCCAGACCATTGCCCGTGTTGGTGGTTGGGAGCGCGATTTTGTCAATGGGACCGTATTCTGGACCGACGGCGTCTACCGTATTCTGGAAACTTCGCGCGAAGAATTCGAGCCGGGTGACCTCACCACCACACAACGTTTCTTTACGCCGCAGGCCCGCGAGATGATCAAGCCGGTGCCGCCTGCTGACGATTCCATTGAATCGACGACCCACGACATGGAGCTGGAGATGGTCACCGCCAGGGGTCGCCACATCTGGATTCGCTTCATGGGAACCACCTCATGGCACTTTGGGCGGCCACAGAAGCGTACGTCGGTTCTGCAGGACATTACGGACAGCCGCAAAGCAGAGGCGACCCTGCGGGAGAGCGAAGAACGCTGGAAGTTGGCGCTGGAGAGCAGCGGTGACGGTGTGTGGGACTGGCACATCCAGGCCGGCACCGAGTTCTTTTCCCGGCGCCTGCTGCAAATGTGCGGCTATGGCGATGCCGATCTGAATAGCCGCCCGGAAGAGTTTGACAACCGAACGCACCCGGACGATCTGGAGCTATTGCAAAAGGCCCGCCAGGACCACTTTGAAGGCAGGACGCCGTCCTACCAAAGTGAACGTCGCATCCTGTGCAAGGATGGCAGCTGGAAGTGGGTGCTGAGCCGGGGCATGGTCATCAGCCGCGACGCCGACGGCAAACCTCTGCGCATGATTGGTACTTTTACCGATATGTCCAGCCACAAGGCTTCTGAAGCATTGATCCGTCAGCAGGCTTACTACGACGCGCTGACCGGGTTACCCAACCGGCGCATGCTGCGCGACCGGCTGGAGCAGGAAATCAAGCGCAGCAAGCGCGACAACCAGCAATTGGGCTTGTTGTTCATCGACCTGGACCATTTCAAGGAAGTCAACGACACGCTGGGCCACGATCGGGGAGACCTGCTGCTGGTCGAGGCCGGGCGGCGCCTGCAGGCCTGTGTGCGTGAGGCCGACACCGTTGCGCGCATGGGGGGCGACGAGTTCACCGTCATCCTGACCGAACTGCCGGGCAGCTCGCGTCTTGAAGGCATCCTGCAAAAGATATTGCGCGTGTTGGCAGAGGTTTTCCAACTGGGCAACGAGCAGGTATTCGTTTCTGCCAGCATCGGCATCACCTTGTTCCCGACAGACGCGACGGATATTGAAGACCTGTTCAAGAATGCGGACCAGGCGCTCTACGTGGCCAAAGGTGCGGGGCGCAACCGTTTCCGCTTCTTTACACCGGCGCTGCAAGAGGCGGCGCAGACCCGGGTGCGTTTGGCTGGTGACTTGCGCATCGCGGTAGCGGAGCATCAGTTCCGTGTGGTGTACCAGCCCATCGTCGCCCTGGCCACCGGGGTCATCCACAAAGCCGAAGCGCTGATCCGCTGGCACCACCCGACACGGGGGTTGGTCAGCCCGGCGGCTTTCATCCCGATCGCGGAGTCCAGTGGCCTGATTGTCGATATTGGTGAATGGGTTTTTCAGCAGGCGGCGCACCAGGTGAAGACGTGGCGTCAAACGCTGGCGCCCGAATTTCAAATCAGCGTCAACAAATCACCCGTGCAGTTTCACCACGACCGCGCCGGCAAGGCGTCCTGGAATGCACAATTGGCCGCGCAGGGCTTGCCGGGCAACAGCATCGTGGTCGAGATTACCGAGGGGCTTCTGCTCGACACCAGCAGCAGCGTGGCCGATACGTTACTGGAGCTAAACGATGCCGGTATTGAGGTGTCGTTGGACGATTTCGGAACCGGTTACTCGTCCCTTTCGTATCTGCAAAAATTTGACATCGACTATGTCAAGATCGACCAGTCTTTTGTGCGCCACCTGATTGCCGATTCGACCGATCTCGCATTGTGCAATGCCATCATTGTGATGGCCCATGCGCTGGGGATGCAGGTGATTGCCGAGGGTGTCGAGACCGCTTCGCAGCGTGACCTGCTGGCAGCAGCGGGTTGTGACTATGCCCAGGGCTATTTCTATGCGCGCCCGCTTTCGGTCACGGACTTTGAGTCATTCATGGCGGACCATAATCCGGCCAGCCTTTAGCCGTCGTTGGCCCTCAGGCTGTTGGCGCCAGTGCCGCGTCCAGCACTTCCGCCCAGTGCTTAACCGGTGTGGTGGTGCCACTTTGCAAGTGGGTGATGCAGCCGATGTTCGCGGACACAATCACTTCGCTGCCGAGTTCCCCCAGATGGCCCAGTTTGCGGTCGCGCAGTTCATAGGCCATCTTCGGTTGCAGCACGCTGAAGGTACCGGCCGAGCCGCAGCACAGGTGGGACTCGTTGGTGGCAGTGCGGATAGCAAACCCCAACGCGCCCAGGTGCTGCTCCACGCCACCCTTCAGCTTCTGCCCGTGTTGCAGGCTGCACGGGGGGTGGAAGGCCAGCGTGGGCGCCGTGGCGCTGATCTGGCGGACCAGGTCGGGCCTGGTGGACTGCAGCGCCTGCACGATTTCCGGCAGGAGTTCGCTCAGGTCTTGGGTCAGTGCGCTGATGCGCTGGGCTTTGGCGGCATATGCCGGGTCGTCGTGCAGCAGGTGGCCGTACTCCTTGACCGTGACGCCACAGCCCGAGGCGTTCATGACGATGGCCTCTACGCCGTCCTGTACATACGGCCACCAGGCGTCGATGTTGGCGCGCATCTCGTCTTTGCCACCATCCTGGTCGTTCAGGTGAAATTTGACCGCACCACAGCAACCGGCCTTGGGCGCCACCACGGTCTGGATGCCCACAGCATCGAGCACCCGCGCCGTGGCGCTGTTGATGTTGGGCCCCATGGCGGGCTGGGCACAGCCGGCCAGCATCAGCACCTTGCGGGCGTGCAGGCGGGTCGGGTACGTGCCCGACGCTTGTTTGGCCGGCACCTTGCCCTTGAGACTGGCCGGTAAGAGCGGGCGCACCAGCTGGCCCAGGGCCATGGCCGGGCCAAACAGCGGCGACGGAATGCCTTCCTTTAGCGCCCAGCGCACGGTTTTCTCCAGCAGCGGGCGCTCCACTTTGGCGTCGACCAGTTTGCGGCCGATGTCCAACAGGTGGCCGTAGTCCACGCCGCTGGGGCAGGTGCTCTCGCAGTTGCGGCAGGTGGTGCAGCGGTCCAGGTGCAGCTGGGTCTTGCGCGTAGGCTCCTGGCCTTCCAGAACCTGTTTCATCAGGTAGATGCGGCCCCGCGGGCCGTCCAGCTCGTCGCCGAGCAACTGGTAGGTGGGGCAGGTGGCGGTGCAAAAGCCGCAGTGCACGCATTTGCGCAGAATGGCCTCGGCGGCGATGCCGTCGGGGGTGTTCTGGTATTCGGGGGCGAGCTGGGTTTGCATGGGATCAAAAAGCCTGGAACAGGCGCTGCGGGTTGAAGATGCCCTTGGGGTCCAAGCTTTGTTTGAGGCGCTGCTGGATCGCCATTTGTGCCGGGTCTTGCATGACAAATTGGCTGCTAGCCCTCGTGGAATGGGCGGAAGATGCTGCAAAAAGCGTAGCGTTTCCGCCGTGTGCCTGCGCCACCGCCTGCACACGTGCTGCGGCGTCCAGCGGTGCCCACAACCAGCGCAGGCCACCGTGCCACTCCACCAGCTGGGCCCAGGGCAGGTCCAGCACCGGTGCCGTCTGCGCCACGCTCAGGCGCCACAGTGCCAGGCTGGGGTCGGCGGGTCGGGCGAAGAAGGGCAACTGCTGGTCGCGGCAGCGCGTCCAGTCGGCTTGGGCCTGTGCGTTGTCCATGCGCTGGCCAGGTTCGTCAGCCAGCATCTTCTGGCAGGCCGCTTCCACCGCCGCCACGGCGCCGCGCAGACGCACAAACAGCAGGTCCTGCCCGGTGGACCCCGCGCCGTCGTCATGCACCCAGCAACTGGCATTGAGCGGCAGCGGCTGGGCGCTCCAGCGGTGCAGGCACTCCAGCGCCTCGGCCTGGTTCAGCGCAAACACCAGCGTGGCCTCGGCTGGCGCCACCGGAAGCACCTTGAGCGAGACCTCGGTGATCAGCCCCAGTGTGCCCATGCTGCCCACCATCATGCGGGAGACGTCATAGCCCGCCACGTTTTTCATGACCTGGCCACCAAACACCAGCTCCTCGCCCAGGCCATTGAGCATGTGCAGCCCCAACACGTATTCGCGCACTGCGCCGGCATTGGCCCGGGCCGGGCCGCTCAGGCCTGCGGCCACCATGCCACCGACGGTGGCGCCGGTGTTATCCGACCAATGGAAGTGCGGGGGCTCAAACGCCAGACATTGGCCACGCTCGGCCAGCAGGGTCTCGAGTTCGGTCAGCTTTGTTCCCGCGCCGACGGTGACGACGAGCTCGGTCGGCTCGTAGCTCAGTATGCCGTGCAGGGCCGTGGTGTCCAGCAGGTCGCCCTGCAGGCTTTGGCCATAAAAATCTTTGCTGCCACCGCCGCGAATGCGCAGGGTGGTGCCGTCGGCCGCCGCTGCGCGAATGCGGTCGGTGGTCTGTTGGAGTGCGGAGGCCATGGTTTGCATGCCTTGCATGGTAGCGAGGGCCGGCGGGTGTGGCGTGAATTTTTTGAAACCTAAGCCGCCAAAAACATCCTTTGCTGGGCGGCGGTTCAGGCTGGGCGGGTTGGTGGGGCCGGTGGGCCGGGTATCCAATGGGATGGACGCTCCCTCCTTAACGGCATCGAATGTGCCAAAGTGGGGGCGTAACAACCACCCAAGCGAAAGGAGCGTCCGCTATGCAAGTTATCACATTTGGTATCGACCTGGCCA
>CAINUX010000059.1 GCA_903853895.1 uncultured beta proteobacterium
CCACGGCACAGTGGCTCCAGAAAGGCCGCAATGCGCACGTGATCGCGGTGGTAGTCCAAAGGAGACGGCAAGAAAACCCAGTCCGGCTGATAGTCTTCCAGTAGCCTTTTGACCACTGCGGCCAAATCCGCACTGCCCGAAAAGAACCCATCAGGCTGGTTGAGTTGAAAGCTGTCGTTTATACCCAGCACCGCCAGAGCCTTCACGAACTCTGTTTGCCGCACGGCCCCCGCCCCCGGTGGCAATCCGCCTGCTCCACTGCCATCAGTTACCAGCACGACCTTGACCGGACACAATTGGGCCAAACGCGCCAAGGTGCCACCGCAACCAAGGGTTTCATCATCGGGGTGAGGGGAGAAAACCAGAACCTTACGCGCCAAAGTCAGATCGAGTGGCTGCGGCAACGGGCATTGCTCCAGTGCGCTCAACGCCTGTCGAACGCGCTTATTGACGATATAGCTGAACATATTGCTCCGTCACTGATGCCACTGTTGGGGCAAGCCCCGCCTGAACGCGCGCACGCGCCGATAGCGCTTGTCGCTGATCAGGATTGCAAATCAACTCTTCAATGGCACCTACCAATACGTCCTGATTGACTGGAATCAACCAAGCCCCGCGCCCCATGACTTCGGGCACACCGCCAACTGCAGTGCAGATGCATGACAACCCCGCGACCATTGCCTCAAAATTTGCCAATCCAAACGACTCGGTGACGGACGTACTCGCATAAACATCCGCGGCCGCAAGATAAGGCTGGACATCTTCAACCACGGCAAAGTGCAGGCGATCCCCAAAACCTGCCGCATCCGCCTGCTGCTGAAAGCTGGAGCGATCGCCATCGCCCAGCAAATGCAAATGCAGGCTTGGGTACCGCTTTGCCAGGCTGGCGAATGCTCCCACCAAAATGTCGAACCGCTTCAGGGGTACCAAGCGACCAACACCTATTACATGGAACCCATTCAAATCCCAGCCCAACTGGGCGCGCGCAAGTGTCTGATCCATTGGGACCACGTAGGGTGCAGCGTGCGGAATAACATGCCAGTGCGTTGGATTGAACGGTAAAGCGAGATCACGGGCCAATTGATCCACAGCCAATTGGGTCGGCGCTACAACCCAATTCGCGGCGGCCAGCGTGGCTGCTTCCAGACGACGCAACCATCTCTGCGCAAGCGGCCCCTGTGTAAGGCCATCCTCATGGGTTGCCCGGCTATAGCAGCCAAAACCGTGTTCTGTAACGCCCCATCGGACGTTCCTCAGTCGAAGCACCTTGGCACCAAACCAAAACCCCCAACCCAACCATGGATCGTGCAGATGTACTGCTGAAAACCCTTCTTCACGTGCGATTTCCGCTGCGTACCAGCCCATTTGCAATCGCTCTGTCAAAGCAGCCACAAGGTGCTGCAGGTGCACCTTCGTTCTGATCCAAGGCAATCGATTGAGCCTGTTCAACCATCGTTGACGATTGGGTTTCGCAGACGCAGGAAGGTCTTCCTGGCACAGATAGCGCACGCGCCAGCCAAGGCCGCTCAAAGCATCAACCACCGGCATCAGACTGCGTCCCAACCCATATCGACGGTCACCGGACATTTCCCGGGTGACCATCAAAACGTTGGGGGTAATTATGGGCATGGACTTAGTGGCATAGCCGGTGCACGTTGCCGTGGTGGCATCAGTGTGCGTCTTGGCCCAGACGCTCCGCGGGCAAAACCGCTCCCTCGACACTGCGCCACTGATGGGGCAATGAGACCACACCTTGCTCCAAGCTCTCCTGACTGAAATGCAAAGTCGCGACATTTGCGGCGGAGTCATACACGTGTATGCCGTTCTCACTCAACAAATACGCTCCCACGTAATACTCGCCTTTTAGCAAGGGGATATTCGGAAACTGCAATGTGGCCGAGCCA
>CAINUX010000060.1 GCA_903853895.1 uncultured beta proteobacterium
ATTTAATGGTCGAAAGCAATTTCTGCCACCCAAAGGATAAATCATGGTCGTCATTCGACTCGCCCGTGGCGGTGCAAAAGCACGCCCGTTTTTCAATATCGTTGTGGCTGACAAGCGCACACGCCGTGATGGTCGCTTCATCGAGCGTATTGGTTTTTACAACCCCATCGCAACTGCCAATGAAGAGAGCATCCGAATTGCGCAGGATCGTCTGACGTACTGGCAAGGCGTGGGCGCCCAGGCTTCTCCCACCGTGGAACGCCTGATCAACCAAGCAGCCAAGAAGGCAGCTTAATAAGCCACTGTGCCGAGAGGAGTGCGCTACGCTCTCCCATTGGCACCCTATGCGTATGCTCACCGGACTCGAAGCTGCTGAATTGCCAGCGGATGCCATTGAAGTCGGACGGATTGCGGACGCGTGGGGCGTCAAGGGTTGGTTCAAGGTCCTGCCCTACAGCGCCGATCCTGAGGCGCTTTTTTCTTCCAAGCGCTGGTTTTTGCTGCCCACCGAGCGCGGTGTGCAGACGTTCGCGGGTGTCGCCCAGCTGTCCGTCAAGGAAGCCAAGGAACACTCCGATACCGTCGTCGCCACTGCCCATGGCATGGACGACCGCACCGCTGCTGAGGCCCTGCGCGGCTCCCGCATCTTCGTTTCCCGCTCCAGTTTTCCAACTGTCGCTCAGGATGAATACTATTGGGTCGATCTCATTGGTCTCGATGTGGTGAATCGCCAGGACGAAGCCCTGGGCGTGGTCAAGGAGTTGCTTTCCACCGGAGCGCAAACCGTGCTGGTGATGGAGTATCAGGAAGACGGTAAGACTTGTGAACGCATGATCCCGTTTGTGGCCGCCTACGTCGACGATGTGGACCTGAAGGCACGCCGCATCCGCGTGGACTGGCAAACTGACTACTGAGTCCAGGCGCATGCGCTTCGATGTCGTCACTCTTTTTCCCGAGCTTTTCACCCCATTTCTGACCGTTGGCATCACTCGGCGCGCCTTTGAGTCCGGGCAGGTAGACGTCCAGTTTTCCAATCCGCGGGACTTTGCCACCGGCAATTACCGCCGCGTGGATGACAGACCATTTGGCGGTGGCCCCGGCATGGTGATGTTGGCGCAACCCCTGGAGTTGGCTCTTGCGCACATTCGGTCCCAACGCAATGACGGTGCCCCGGTTGTGCTGTTCTCACCCATTGGCAAGCGACTGGACCACGCAGCGGTTCAGCGCTGGTCCGGCAGTTCGGGTGCCATCCTGGTCTGCGGCCGTTATGAAGGCATTGACCAGCGATTCATTGACACCCAGGTGGACGAACAGATCAGTCTGGGAGATTTTGTGTTGTCGGGTGGCGAAGTTCCGGCCATCGCATTGCTGGACGCCGTGGCGCGCCTGCAGCCGGGCGTCTTGTCGGACGCGGATAGCCACCACCAAGACAGCTTCAATCCGTCGCTGGATGGCCTGCTGGACTGCCCGCACTACACGCGCCCGGAAGAATGGGACGGTCACCGCGTCCCCGACGTCTTGTTATCCGGCCACCATGGCCAGATTGAGCGCTGGCGGCGTGACCAGCGCCTGCAATTGACCGCAGTGCACCGCCCTGACTTGCTGGAAGTGGCGCGTGGCGCGGGTCTGTTGAGCCAGCAGGACGAGGCGTTTCTGGCCGGTCAGCGTTGAACTTGCTATAATGGCAGACTAACCAATCCTCTGTACGGCCAAAGTGGCATCTTGCACGCTTTGCACCATCCGGTGTCGGCGCATACACGATTACGAAGGAAGAACATGAACCTGATTCAAACACTTGAGCAAGAAGAAATTGCTCGCCTGGGTAAAACCATCCCTGATTTCGCCCCCGGTGACACCGTGGTGGTGAGCGTCAACGTTGTCGAAGGTACCCGCAAGCGCGTGCAGGCCTACGAAGGCGTCGTGATCGCCAAACGCAACCGTGGCCTCAACAGCGGCTTCATCGTGCGCAAGATCTCCAGCGGTGAAGGCGTGGAGCGTACGTTCCAGACCTACAGCCCGCTGATCGCCGGCATCGAAGTCAAGCGCCGTGGTGATGTACGCCGCGCCAAGCTGTACTACCTGCGCGACCGTAGCGGCAAGTCGGCACGTATCAAGGAAAAACTGCCAGCCAAGAAGACCGCGGTTTAATACCAAGACGTGTCTTCAGCGAAACCGCCCGGCGCAAGCTTGTGGCGGTTTTTTTATGACTGTGTTGCCGTCCTTTGACCCACGCCAGGTTCCGGTGATCGGTGTTGACCGTCACCTGCCAAAGGTGCAGCCGCGCGCTCTGCAACCGCAGGCGCTGGCGCAGCGCTTTGAAGCAGCCCATAGCTGGACGCCCGAATTGCTGGCCGAGCCTCGCTTTTCAGAGCGGCCTGCTGTGCATGCGTCGGTGCTGATTCCGCTGGTCATGCGGGACCAGGGCCTGACCGTGTTGTTGACCGAGCGCACCACCCATCTGTCCAGCCATTCCGGGCAAATTGCTTTTCCTGGCGGCAAAGCGGATCCGGACGATTCCAGCGCGGTGGATACCGCCTTGCGCGAGGCGCAGGAGGAAATCGGCCTGGATCGCAAATTTGTGGAGGTGCTGGGCACGTTGCCGATCTATACGACCGGCAGCGCCTTCATCGTGACGCCGGTGGTGGCACTGGTCCACGCTGAGCATATGGTGATCGCCAATCCGCATGAAGTTGCGGATGTCTTTGAAGTGCCTCTGGACTTCTTGATGGATCCCGCCAACCACCACCGCCATGCGGTCGAATGGGCGGGCGCTCGCCGCGAGTGGCTGTCCATTCCGTATATGGATGCCAAGTCCGAGCGCTTCATCTGGGGTGCAACCGCCGGCATGCTACGCAATTTTTACCGGTTCCTGCTGGACTGAGCTGCGCAGGCAGTCGCTATGATTGCCCCATGAGTTTTCTCTCCATTCTATTTGCGCTGCTGTTGGAGCAGGCACGGCCTCTGGGGCAAGGCAATCCCGTTCATCTGGCGGTTCGCAACTGGGTGCGCTGGGTGGTTCGCAGTCTGGATACCGGCAAGCCGCACCACAGCTGGCTGGCGTGGTGGGTTGCAGTCGTCGCCCCTGCGGTGGTTGCCTGTGGTGTCCATTGGCTGCTGGTGTGGTCACTGGGGTGGATTGCCGCGGCGGTGTGGAGCACTACGATTTTGTACGCCACCCTGGGATTTCGTCAGTTCAGCCACCACTTCACCGTGATCCGCGATGCGCTGCTGGCGGGCGAGGAGGATGTGGCGCGGCAACAGCTGGCGCTGTGGATGCGCATGGACGTCAGTGCCTTGCCGCGCAGCCAGATTGTGCGGCATGTGATTGAGCACTCCGTTTTGAGCGCCCATCGACATGTGTTTGGCGTGTTCGCCTGGTACTCCTTGCTCGCTGCAATGGGACTGGGGCCGGCCGGCGCTGTGTTGTACCGGATCGGTGAATACTTTGCCAGCTATGCGAACCGGCCCAATCGCCCGTCCATAACCCCGTTGAGTGATCCGCTGAAAGCGGCAGCAGATATTGCCTGGCATGTCATGGATTGGGTGCCTGCCCGCATCACGGCGCTGGGTTTTGCTTTTGTTGGCAGCTTTGAGGAGGCAGTGGACAGCTGGCGCCAACACGAAGCCCAGTTTCCTGGAGACAACGACGGCGTGATCCTGGCCGCAACCGCCGGGGCGGTCAACGTCAAGCTGGGCGAACCGGAAAGCCCGGGCGCAGGGCAAACGCCACAGCCCGTACACCTGCGTGCGGTGGTCGGGCTGGTGTGGCGCACCGTCGTGATGTGGATGGTGTTTTTGGCGCTGCTGTCGCTGGCGCGGCTCTTGGGCTAGTACCGTTTCTGGGACAGCTCTGCAAATAGACTGCTATATATCTTGTAGCGGTTCGTGCTGATTTCGTGAGGGCCAGCGGGTAAATAGCCGTCAGACGCCTTTTGTAAAGCGGCAATCACACCGCAGCCCGGCTCATGCAAGTGACTGCAGTTGTAGAACTTGCAGTCGCTGGCGTGTGCCTTGATGTCGGGCATCAGGCTGGCCAGGTGCATCGGCTCGATGTGGTTCAGACCGAATTCCTGAAAACCGGGTGAGTCGATCACCGCCGTGGTCTTGGCGGTATCCACCCAGTACAGCGTGGTACTGGTGGTGGTGTGCTTGCCGGAGTTCAGTGCCGTGGAGATGGCGTTGGTCAGCACCTGCGCGTCTGGAATCAAGCGGTTGATCAGGGTGCTCTTGCCCGAGCCGGACGGACCCAGTACGAGCGTGGTTTTGCCCGCGAGCACGGCATCCAGGTGGTGTTCGGTGTTGGGGATGTTGTCCCCCTTGGGTTTAAGTGCCATCGGCAATATGGTGTAACCCATGTCGCGGTACACGCCCATGCGCGCCCAGGCACGCTGGAAGGGCTCCGCCAAGTCACTTTTGTTGAGGGCGATGATGGGACGTATGTGTTCGGCTTCGGCCGCAATGAGTGCCCGCGCGAGCTGGCTTTCCGAAAATTCAGGCTCCGCGGCGATCAGGATCAGCACCTGGTCCAGATTGGCGGCAAAAGACTTGGTGCGGATTTCGTCCTGCCGGTAGAACAGGTTGCGCCGCGGTTGCACCTTTTCGATGGTGCCTTCGTCCTCACTGGCTTGCCATAGTACGTGGTCACCCACGACGGTCTGGCTTTTCTTGCCGCGCGGATGGCAAATCAGGCGCCGACCGTCCGGGGTTTCGACCCACACGTGGCGACCGTGCCCCGCAATAACGAGACCGGTTTCCAAAGGGGAGGGCGTTGCCATGGTTGCTGGCACTCAGTGCGTCGCACCGAGGATGCGCCCCAAGCGCTCCGTCGCGGGCGGGTGGGAGTAGTAAAACTGAACGTAGACCGGGTCCGGCGTCAGCGTCGATGCATTGTCTTCAAACAGCTTGAGCAGGGCACTCGCCAGGGCTGGGCCGCTGGTCTGCGTCACGGCATAGGCATCGGCCTCGAACTCATGCTTGCGCGACATCTTCGCGAAGACTGGGCCTATGAAGGTGCCCAGCAGGGGGAACACCATCATGAACAGCAGCAGCGCCAGGGCGTCATTGGGGGCACCCAGGTTGGGCACAACCCCCAGGCCGGTAAAAAACCAGACCTGTTGACTGACCCAGCCCAGCGCAAAGAACCCGACCAGACTCAGGGCAAACATCGCGATGATGCGCTTAACCACGTGCCGGTGCGTGAAATGTCCCAGTTCGTGGGCCAGCACCGCGTCCACTTCGGGTGGGCTGAGTTGTGCCAACAGGGTGTCAAAAAACACGACACGTTTGGAGGCACCGAAGCCGGTGAAGTAGGCATTGGCATGGGCACTGCGCTTGCTGCCGTCCATTACGAAGAAACCCTTGGAGGTGAAGCCACACCTGGCCATCAGCGCCGTTACCCGCTCTTTGACCTGCGGATCTTGCAGTGGCTGGAACTTGTTGAATAGCGGTGCAATCCAGGTGGGGTAAATCAGCAGCGCCAACAGATTGAAACCCATCCATACGCCCCAGACCCAGAGCCACCACCACGCTCCTGTTGCCCCCATCATCCAGATCACCAGCGTGATAAATGGCAGTCCGATCAGAGCGGACAACAACAGGGATTTGGCAAAATCCTGCAGCCACAGCGTCAATCGGGTTTTGTTGAAGCCAAATCGCTCCTCGATGACAAAGGTCTGGTACAGCGTAAGAGGCAAGTCCAGCAGACCGCCGATGGCCACAAACGCGGCCAGCAGCGCAACTTGCTGGGCGAGGTGGTTGTTGAGTAGGCCTGCGAACAGTTGGTTCAATGCTGACAGGCCACCCAACAATGTCCAGACGATGGTTAGCGCCGCACCCCAGGCCAGCTCCAGCAGGCCAAAGCGTGCCTTGGCGATGGTGTAGTCGGCGGCCTTCTGGTGGGCAGGCAGCGTTATTTTTTCAGCAAACGCGGCGGGCACCGCACCGCGATTCTGGGCCACATGGCGAATTTGGCGACTGGCCAACCAGAATTTCAGCATCAGGCTCATGGTGAGGGCGAGCGCAAAGGCAATGGTCGTGGTCAGAGAGGCGGAGTTACCGGCAAAGAGATCATTCATGGCGATGGAGTTTAGGTCATCAGCGACAATCGCCCGCATGGACGAACCCAACACCACCCCACTCAGCAAATCCGACAAAAACCTGGTTTGGCTCGACTGCGAGATGACCGGCCTCGACCCCGACGTCGAGCGCATCATTGAAATCGCGGTCATCGTAACCGGCCCCAATCTGGAGTGCCGCACCGAAGGCCCCGTATTGGTGATCCGCCAGAGCGATGCCCAACTGGACAAGATGGACGCCTGGAATAAGGGCACCCACGGCAAGAGCGGCCTAATCGATAAGGTCAAGGTATCGACCGTGACCGAGGAGCAGGCGCAGGATGAGCTGATTGCATTCCTTAAGCAGTATGTGCCTGCCAACGGCTCACCCATGTGCGGCAACTCCATTGGCCAGGATAGGCGGTTCCTGGTCAAGTACATGCCCAAGCTGGAAGCTTTTTTCCACTACCGCAACCTGGATGTCAGCACGCTTAAGGAACTGGCCAAGCGCTGGCGACCCGACGTCCATGCGTCCTTCAAAAAGCAGCAGCGCCACACGGCGCTGGCTGATGTGCACGAGTCCATCGATGAGCTCGAACACTACCGCCAGCACTTTTTGAAGCTCGCCTGATCGACCGCTTGAAAAAGAATTAGGTAGAAACCCGAATCCATGGCATAATCGAAGGCTGCGCTACAAACAGTAGTGCATTTGTACATCTCCCTTCATTCACCGGGTCCGCCTATTTGGGCCCCAAGCGCTGGAAAGTATTCAGACGCAGGTTCCGTTTGATGGTTGATGTTTTTTAACCATTGACGGAGCAGTCGCATACCCTGCGGCACTCGCGTGTGAGTAAAACCATGACTGACGCTTTTGAAGTGACAGGTGCCTTTGCGCCTGCCGAAATTTCCACTAACCCCTCTTTTGCCAGCGACGCTGTAATGACAGCCGACGCCAGCACCGATCTCGATACGCCTGAAGTCCCCGAAGCGCCAGAAGCACCCAACGGCTTCGTGCTGCTGGGTCTGGCGCCTGAACTGGTGCATGCCGTTAAAGATCTGGGCTACACCCAGCCGACATCGGTTCAACTGAAGACCATTCCCCTGGCCCTGCCCGGCGATACCGATGGAAAAACTGCAGCCAAGTACATCGACCTGATGGTTTCCAGCCAGACCGGCAGTGGCAAGACAGCAGCTTTCCTGTTGCCCGTGTTGCACACCTTGCTGAAACAACAGGCACAGGCTGAAGCCGACGAACGCGCCGCCTTTGAGCGCGAAGTGGCTGAAGCTGTGGCCCGCGGCGAAGTAGCCCCCAAGCGTTCCAAACGCAAAGACCCGACCAATCCCCGCAACTTCAAGGCACCGGCGCCCGGCGCCTTGATCGTCTGTCCGACCCGCGAACTGGCCCAGCAAGTTGCCAATGACGCGATCGACCTGGTGCAGCATTGCCGCGGTCTGCGCATTGCCAACATCGTGGGTGGCATGCCCTACCAGTTGCAAATCGCCAAGCTGCAAAACGCCAACCTGGTGGTGGCCACGCCGGGCCGTCTATTGGACCTGCAACGCTCGATGCAAATCAAGCTCGACCAGGTGCAATTCCTGGTCGTTGACGAAGCCGACCGCATGCTGGATCTGGGCTTCTCCGACGATCTGGCTGAAATCAACCAGCTCACTATCGCCCGCAAGCAGACCATGATGTTCAGCGCGACCTTTGCGCCACGCATCCAGCAGTTGGCTGCCCGCGTGATGCGCGAGCCCCAGCGCATCACTATCGACAGCCCGCAGGAAAAGCACGCCAACATCAAGCAGGTGCTGTTCTGGGCCGACAACGCTCACCACAAGCGCAAGCTGTTGGACCACTGGCTGCGTGACACGACCATCAACCAGGCCATCGTCTTCGCCAGCACCCAGATCGAGTGCGACGGCCTAGCCAACGACCTCCAGCAAGACGGATTTGACGCCGTGGCCCTGCACGGTGCCCTGAGCCAGGGCCTGCGCAACCGCCGCCTGATGGCGCTACGCCAGGGCCAGGTGCAGATTCTGGTGGCGACGGACGTGGCCGCCCGCGGCATTGACGTGCCCACCATCACCCACGTGTTCAACTTCGGCTTGCCGATGAAGGCCGAGGATTACACCCACCGTATTGGCCGCACGGGACGCGCCGGACGTGATGGTTTGGCCGTCACCTTTGCCGAAGTGCGTGACCGCCGCAAGATTTTCGACATCGAGGCCTACACCCGCCAGCACTTCAAGTCCGAGACCATTCCAGGTTTGGAGCCACAGCAACGCTTCCCCGAGTCCCGTCCCGGTACCGGTGCTAGCTTTGGTGGCCGTGGCAACCACTTTGCGGACCGCGCACCGCGTGACCGCAACTTTGGCGGCAGCGCTGGTGCTGCGCGCCCCAGCTTTGGTGGCAACCGTGGCGGCAATCCTGGCTTTGGCGACAGAAATGCGGCAGGCCCTCGTGATGCGGGCCCAGACAGCTACCAAAACAATAGCGGATTTGGTGGTGGCAACCGTGACAACGGCCCCCGCGATGGTGGCGATAACGGTGGTTTCAACTACGCCCGCAAGGGTGGCTTCAACGACCGCTTTGCCGGTGGTGGTCGTCCCGATGCTGCTCCCCGCAGTGGTGGCGATTTTGCCGCAGCACGCAAGCCAGCCTTCAGCAAACCCATGGGCGTGAAGCCCGGCAATGCGGGCAAGGTGTTTGTGCCACGTGACGCCAAGAAGCGTGCAGCCCGTACGTTTGATTAATTGCGTTTGACGCTCAAATAAAAGGACCCTGGGGGGTCCTTTTTTTGTCGGGGATCAGGACATGCCGTTGCGGCTGGCCAGTTCCACAAACAAGCCGGCGTGATCGAGGTCTGCCAGGCCGTGCTCGATGCCTTGGGCATACAACTGCTCGAACAAGGCCGTGATCGGTGCGTCAAAACCTACTTCCTGGGCAGTGGACAGCGCGTTGCGCAAATCCTTGAGCTGGACGGACATCTTCCCGCGTGGCGCAAAGTCGCGTTCCACCATCCGTTGGCCATGGACCTGCAGTATGCGGCTGTCGGCGAAACCGCCGGTGATGGCTTCTTTGACTTTGCCCATGTTGGCGCCGCCACGTTCACACAGCAAAAGCGCCTCTGCCACGATGCCAATCGATGCGCCCACAATCATCTGATTGGCCAGTTTCGTGAGCTGCCCGGCGCCGGTAGGCCCGACATGCGTTGCGCGGCCAAACACATCCAGTATAGGCAGCGCGCGCTCGAAACTGCTGGCCTTGCCACCAGCCATGATTGCCAGCGTGCCGTTGCCCGCGCCTATGGTGCCGCCCGAGACCGGTGCGTCCAGATAGGTGATGTGCAGCTCGCTCAATCGGGCAGCATGGTCGCGTGCTTCGACCGGCTTGATGGATGACATGTCCACCACCAGGCTGTCCGGCTTCATGGCGGCGGCCGTACCCAGGTCAAACAGCACATGGCCAACGACGGCCCCATTGTCCAGCATAGTGATGACCAGGTCAGCGTCTTGAACCGCCGCTGACGGTTGGTCGTGCACGATCGCTCCAGCACTGGCAAGGCGCTGCGCCTTGCCCAACGTGCGATTCCAAACGTGCACGGTGTGCCCCGCTTCGCACAGGCGGCGCCCCATTGGAAAGCCCATGAGGCCGATACCTAACAGTGCAATTTTCATCTGGTGTTCCTAAGCAAGTTGCCAGAATACCGCGTCGATACGCGATCGCGTGCCCGGGCGGGCGTATTTGCTGTCAGATGCCTGACGGGGCAGGAATGCAGTCCTTGTTGAGCAAACCTTGCATCAAACCCACTTTGTGGCCAATTTTCGCCTAGAAGTTGACGCACATCAAAGAACTCCGCAAGCCGTTTGCCATGCGTCCAAAACCTAATCTGTCTTAGTTTTTTTTTTGACCAAACGACCTACGATCGCGCTCGCTAGATACCCCCAACCGCAAGTAATGTAGTGGTTTGTGCGGGCATCCCTGATTTGACGATGAGTGTTTTCAACTTGGAGAGAAGCATATGAAACGATTGAACAAAACGGCTATTTCCCTGGTGGTTAGCTGCATGGGCTTTGGCGCTTCGGCGGTGTGGTCAGCAGACACTTTGCAGGACGTGTTGAAAGAGCGAGGCCTGAGTCAACAGGACTTGCTGGCGGCAGCCAAGACCTATGTGCCAACGGGTAAGCGCGACGAGTTTGTAGCGTTTAGCTCGGGTGGGCAATCCGGGCAGGTGATTGTGTATGCCATTCCCTCGATGCGCATTTTGAAGTACATCGGGGTGTTCACACCCGAGCCATGGCAAGGTTACGGCTTTGACGAGAGCTCGAAAAAGGTCCTGGCTGGCGGAAAGATTGACGGCAAAGACATCACTTGGGGTGATACCCACCACCCCGCTATCTCCGAAACCAACGGCGAGTACGACGGCCAGTTCCTGTTCATCAATGACAAGGCCAATCCTCGCTTGGCGGTTATCGATCTACGTGACTTCGAGACTAAACAAATCGTTGTCAACCCGGTTTTCAAGTCAGAGCATGGCGGTGCGTTTGTTACCAGTAATACGGAGTATGTGATGGAGGCTGCACAGTATGCAGCGCCATTGGAGAACAAGAAGTTCTACCCGCTCGAAGAGTTCAACGAAAAATACCGTGGCGGTGTGACCTACTGGAAGTTTGACCGCAAGGAGGGTCGCCTGGATCCCTCGAAGTCTTTCTCCCTTGAGTTGCCACCCTATTCACAAGACTTGTCAGACCTTGGCAAAGGCGCATCCGAAGGTTGGTCGTTCACCAACTCATTCTGTTCAGAGCGCTATGTTGGCGGCATCGAAAAGGGCCGTCCTCCGTACGAGGCAGGTTGTTCCGCCAAAGACACTGACTATTTGCACGTGATCAACTGGAAAAAGGCTGCCGAACTGGTAGCAGCCGGCAAGGCCAAGAAGATCAATGGCCATGATGTGCTGATGATGGAAACCGCCATCAAGGAAGGCGTGTTGTTTCTGATTCCTGAGCCCAAATCACCACACGGCGTAGACGTGACCCCTGATGGCAAGAACATCATCGTGGCCGGCAAGCTCGACACCCATGTGTCGGTCTACAGCTTCGAGAAGATTCAGGCTGCTATTAAAGCTGGCAAGTTCGAGTCCAAAGATCCGTACGGCATTCCGGTGATTGCCATGAAGGACGCCGTCGCGACACAGGTTTCCCTGGGCTTGGGTCCATTGCATACCCAGTACGACAGCAAGCCATGTATCGCCTACACCTCGCTGTATGTGGACTCACAGGTTGCCAAGTGGAACTACTGCGAAGGCAAGGTGCTGGACAAACTTAGCGTGCACTACAACATTGGCCACTTGATGACCATGGAAGGTGACTCCACCAAGCCTGCCGGTAAGTACCTGGTGGCCATGAACAAGCTGGCCATTGACCGCTTTGTACCCGTTGGTCCGCTGCATCCGCAAAATCACCAGCTGATCGACATCAGTGGAGACAAGATGCAATTGCTCTACGACATGCCATTGCCTCTGGGTGAACCGCATTACGTGGTTGCGATTGATGCCAAGAAGCTGAAACCCGCCGTGCGTTACAAGGTGGGCACTGACAGCCGTACCGACAAACCACACACGGGAGCGACCAAGGCAGGTGAAGAACGCATTGTGAAGAAGGGCAACAAGGTTGAAGTATTCGGCACCTTGATCCGTTCGCACATCACGCCTGAAACCATCGAAGTCGAAGTCGGCGATGAAGTGACCATCAACCTGACCAATCTGGAACGTGCCCAGGACGAGACCCACGGCTTCACCGTGAGTACCTACAACGTGCATGCATCCATTGAACCCGGCAAGACCGTTGCGGTCAAGTTCAAGGCTGACAAGGAAGGCGTCTACCCGTACTACTGCACCGAGTTCTGCTCTGCGTTGCACTTGGAGATGCAAGGGTACTTGTTGGTCAAGCCAAAGGGTTGGAAGCCCACCAAGACAGCCGGTCTGGCTGCCCAGAACTATACGGAAGCCGACTACAAGGCGACTTTGAAGAAGGTGGCTGACACCCAGGCCATCATTGACTCCGTGGTGGCTTATATCACCAGCGTCAACTACAAGGACTTCCCTGAAGTCGTGGCCATGGTGGAAGACGCGTTTGATCAACTGGGCAAGACCAAGGACATCAAGGCCAAGCACGAAGCGGCTTCCGCCAAGAAGGATTGGGAGAACGCCAATCTGTGGGCCGAGCAGGTGTGGCAATACCAGGTGAAGACAGCCGACCTGGGATTGCGGGCCAAGACCTTCCTTGAGCAAAACGGTGCCAAAAAAGTCAAATAACTTAATGCAGTTCATTTGAGCTTCTTTGTGCAGAGGCCATAGTTACGGGTTGAGTGCCATGGGTACTCAACCCGTAGTTAATTCAAGGAAAACCATGAAGACAAAATTGCTATTTACAGCGACGCTGCTGGCGTTCGCATCGGGTACAGCCCTGGCCGATGGTGCCGCGCTGTACGCGGAGAAGACGTGCATTGCCTGCCACGGCAAAGAAGGCAAAAAGCCAATGACGCCGACCTTCCCCAAGCTCGCTGGACAGAACGCCGCCTACATGGAGCAGCAGATGCGTGACATCAAGACTGGAGCGCGTGCCAACGGGAGCAGTGCAGCCATGAAAGGCGTCATGGTCAACCCAGAGGGAGTGGAGCTTGTGACGGACAAGGACATTAAAGAGATGGCTTTGTATCTCTCCAAGCTTAAATAGTTTGCCCCTTTTCCTTAAATATTCTAGGTAACTGATATGAAAAAAATTCTTGCGTTGGCACTCGCTCTGGCTTTAGCTCCTGCGCTCGGTCTGGCTGGCCCGCCTGCGGCCAAGCAGGCGGGTATTGAGGCGAAAGACTACAAATGGAACGCCCAAGAAGGCGAAAAAATTGAAGCCCTGAAACTCAAGGGTACCGCCAAGGATGGCAAAGAAGGTTATGAAGTGTGTGGAGCCTGTCACCTTCCTTCCGGTGCGGGGCGCCCCGACGGCACGTTCCCCCAACTGGCCGGGCAACACACGACGGTGCTGATCAAACAAATGGCTGACATACGGGCGGGCCTGCGTGACAACCCGACCATGTATCCGTTCGCCAAAGAGCTGACGGACGCTCAGGAACTGGCCAATGTCTCTGCATACATCGAGAGCCTGTGCATTCCCGCAGTACACGGCATGTACGAAGGACCGGACGCTGCGAAGCAGATCGCGGACGGCAAGGTCATGTATGAGAAAGAATGTATTGAATGCCACAAGGCCAATGGCGAGGGCGTCAAAGACAAGTTCTATCCGGTTCTTGCCGGTCAGCATTACAAGTACCTGTTACGGCAAATGACGGAAATTCGGGATGGGCACCGTCGCAATGCGAATCCCGACATGGTGACCATCATCAAAAAGTATGACAACCAGCAACTGGTTGCAATTTCCGCATACCAGGCCAGCCTGACCATGCCCGGCTCCATGTGCAAAGCCGTTGCTGTCAAGCCTGCCAAGAAGAAGTAAGCAATTTACATGCAAGACCAGACCAAACAGAATCGCCTGATCACGGTCCTTACCCTGGTGGCCTTGGTGGCCATGATCAGTGCCTTTTTTGCTCCAATCTGGTGGGTCTCACTCACCGCGCCCAACTATCCGAAAGATGCCTTCCCGGACGGGATTCGCATCCACTTTCACTTTGATGTGGTCAAGAATGGTTGCAGCGCTGTGGGTGCCAGCACCCGCATGGGATCAGAAACCATGCAGGCCGACATGGGGCCGGATTCCGAGCGCTACAACCCGATTCTGGATGCCAAGAAAGACGTCAACAAAGACGCGGCCGGTCTGGATTGTGTGCATGAGATGAACACCATCAACCATTACGTTGGCATGTTCCCCATTGCAACGGGTGCACCGGTCGAGAAGCCGTTGGCCAAGTTCTTCTTTGGTTTTTTTGCGGTGATGTTGCTGGGCTTCATAACGCCAGAGGGCAAGCGCCGCCTGCTCGTCTTGGGCAGTGGCTTTTCGGCAGTTGCAGTCTGGATGCTGGTACACCAATTTGCGCTGGGCCACCTGGCGGAGCACGTGAAGAACTATATGGCCGAAGCGGCCACCTTTTTCAACGAGCCCGCACGCATCAAAGTGTGGGGAGACAACGTCACCCTGTACAGCCAGATCGCCATGGGCGGGCTCATCGCTGCGATGGTGGCTGTGGTCATTGGTGTTGCCAAGTTCCGTCGGTTCGTGTTGCTACTCGTGTTGGTTCCCAGCTTACTGCCGCTCTATTTTGTGATTGAGTATGCAGGGTGGCTCTGGTTTTTTGGCCACAACATGCACGCCTGGGGTGCGTTCACGGTCAAGCCGTTTATGCCGACCTTGTTTGGTGAAGGCAAAGTCGCGCAGTTTTCCACCTACTCGTACCCGTATTGGGGCTATGGATTATTGATGGTCGTGTTCGTCTGTTTGACTCTGGCGATGTTGATGCGCCGGCGGCAATTACGTGAAGCGGATCAAGGTCTTGGGGCATAGCATGGTGGTCAAACGCTGGTTGATCGTTCCAACCCTGTTGTTGGGCATGACCAGCCTTTTGGTGGCTCGGACCACGGATGTGGATGACGACAGCAATCGCCCGCCCGCGTTGGGCGCCACCGCCGATCTGTCGACTGCGCCACGCGTCGGCGTGGACCGACCCAAGCCCACGTTTCCGCTGTACGAACGTGACAAACGCGTCCACGGGCTCAGGCCATTCCAGGCTTTGGTAGATGCTGCAAAAGCGGGTGATGTGTTGCGTCCTCCGCCGGGCAACTACGCCGGGCCGGTCGTGCTGACCAAGGTGTTGACGATCGAAGGCGGGGGCGCCGTCACGATTGATTCTGGTGACCGTGGCACCGTATTTTCGGTTCAAGCCGATGGCGTGGTTCTGCGGGGCTTGCATTTGACCGGCTCCGGTGACTCTCATGACACCGACGACTCGTGTCTGGATGTCCGAGGCCATCGCAATGTACTGGAAGACTTGATCATCGACAATTGCCTCTTTGGCATCGATCTGAAGCAGTCCAATGACAACGTTCTGCGCAAAAACAAGATTCGCTCCAAACCGGTTGACCTGGGTGTGCGCGGTGACGGACTGCGCCTGTGGTACAGCCATCGCAATCTGGTTGAAGGCAACGAAATATCGGATTCGCGCGACATGGTGGCCTGGTATTCAAATGACAACATCTACCGGCGCAACGTGAGTACGCGCAGCCGTTACTCCATTCATTTCATGTTCGCCCGCGACAACATCGTGGAGTACAACCGCTTCTATGACAACGCTGTTGGCGTGTATTTCATGTACACCGAAGGCGGCATATTGCGCCACAACCTGATATCGCACGCAACCGGTGCCACCGGCATGGCGATTGGCTTCAAGGAAGCCAGCAACACCCTGATTGAGGGGAATGAAGTCATTTACTGCGCGATTGGCATCGGGTCTGATCTGTCACCGTTTCAACCGGACAGCAAGATATGGGTGAAAAACAACCGGTTTGCATTCAATGGCATTGCGGTGCAATTCACCAGTGAGCTCGGTGGAAACGTTTTGACGGACAACCTCTTTGAAGGCAACCTGACCAACGTGGTACAGGCCGGGCGCGGCAAGGCCGGTCTCAATGAGTGGACAGGCAACTACTGGGACGACTACAAGGGCTTTGACCGTGATGGCAATGGCATGGGCGACACGCCGTATGAGCTGTATGCCTATGCCGACCAGATCTGGATCGAACTCCCCATGGCACGCTTCTTCAAGACAGCCCCGGTGATGGAGTTGCTGGATTTCCTGGAGCGTCTGGCGCCTTTTTCGTCACCTGAGTTGACGCTTAAGGATGCTGTGCCGAAATTTGTCAAACCAAGTTGGGTTCGAGGATGACCGATAGCGAAACGCCCAAGCCTGACCGTCCGGCAAAAGCCACGAGATCTAAAATGACGCGGCAGGATCGGCGTCGATGGATGCGGTCTGCGCTGCTTGCCGGTGGCGTGTTCGGCGCTGCCTTGTCTGGTTATCTGCCGTTGGCCTATGCACAAAAGAAGCGGCTGCGACCACCTGGTGCATTGGACGAAAAAGATCTTTTGGGTTCCTGCATCAAATGCGGGCAGTGCGTGCAGGTGTGCCCGGTGCAAGCGATCAAACTTGCGGACCTGGTGGATGGTTTTGGCGTGGGTGTGCCCTACATTGATGCCCGCCAGCAGGCGTGCGATTTCTCATGTGATGCCGTTCAGTGCATATTGGCTTGCCCTACAGGCTCACTAGCTTACATTAAGCCGCCGTTTCTTCCGGTGCGCGCGGGTGCTGTACTCGCAGCCAAGCCGGTGTTGCTGGCCAAGGAAAAAGATCCTGAGCCAACCCTGAACTTGAAGGAGCGCATGGGTGTGGCCCGTCTGGTGCGCCCGGAGTCGTGCCTGGCCGTGCAGGGCAAGGGCTTCAAAGGTCAAACACGCGGGCCCTCATTCAAGGGCCGCATGCGTTACATGTCGGTCGATCGCTGGAAACCGATTGCAATCGCCGACCACCCGTACGATGTGCCGCAGTGCAACCTGTGTGTGAGCGAGTGCCCGGTGAAGGGCGCGATCAGCATCGAAACTTTTGTCGGCAGTGACGGACGCAGCCGCAGCCAGCCCATGGTGCACGAGCCATGCGTGGGCTGTGGAGTGTGTGAGATGGTGTGCCCCACTGAGCAGCCCTGCATCGTCATCGAGGCGCGTGAGGAGTGGAAAACATGAGTGATCTGCATCGCCAGCGTTTCTTTGAACAGATTGCCATCATGTTTGGCCGTGAGCCCAAAAAGCCGGTCGAATTTACGGAGCGGGCACAGCAGGTGCATGAGCTCAAACGCATGGCCAACAAGACCGAGGTGCGCGCTGCCATCATGGCGGCGCACGAAAAGCCGCATGGCAACACCTGGCGTAACCGCCGCTGGACCTTCCTCATCGCGATCAACCTGTTTTTTGTGGTCTCGTTTGGTTTTGATATCCAGATTCTCGAGGGCTCGTTGACGGCCTCGCGCTTGATCGGGTTTCACCTGATCGACCTGAACTCTGCATTGCAGGTGATGTTGGCGCACAAGCACATCATCGTCAATTTATTGATTGGAACCATGACCGTCCTGTTTATCTGGATACTGCTGGGCGGTCGCACCTTTTGTTCATGGGTTTGCCCGTACCACCTGGTTGCCGAGTGGGCGGAGAAGCTGCACCTGTTTTTGGTGCGCAAGAAATTCGTGACTGACCAGAACATGAACCGCCGGTTGCGCACTGCGTTCTGGCTCATCTTTGCGTTGGCAACTTTCGGCTCTGGTTATACCGTTTTCGAGGCGATTTCACCTACCGGCATTTTGTCGCGCGCGATGATTTATGGGCCAGGTGTGGCGCTCTTGTGGGTTGCGGCACTGTTGTTGTTTGAGATCGTGATTTCCCGCAGAGCCTGGTGTCGCTATGCATGCCCCATTGGTTTGACCTATGGCGTTGTGGGTATCCTGTCGCCCGTGCGCATCAAGTACAAGCTTGATGGCTGTTTCCACGAGGGCGACTGCCGCAAGGTCTGCCTGGTGCCCCATGTGCTGGAGACCGTGGTGAAAGGGCGCGCAGTGGATACTGAGGTTGTGCTGGGCCCGGACTGCACCCGGTGTGGTTTGTGTGTGGATACTTGCCCCACTGGGTCACTGACCTTTGACATCAAGGGCTTGTCCAAGCTCCTTTGACGGTCGCTTGCCGCAAGTTTATTTGTTCTGACTGAGTAGACACCGTGATCCGTTTTCAAACCGTTACCAAAACCTTCCGGCGCGCCCGGATTCTTGACAACATCGATTTGCAGGTGGACTTGGGGGAGCGCGTGGCGCTGATCGGCTCCAACGGCGCTGGCAAGACCACGCTGATTCGTTGTCTGCTGGGTGAATACGTCCACGACGGCACGGTGCTGATTGATGGGCGCAACCCGCGCGACCAGCGGACCGAGGTATTGGGAATGATTGGCTTTGTGCCCCAACTGCCACCCCCTCTCAAAATGCCTGTTGGCCAGCTGATCGAGTTCTCTGCAGCTTTGTGTGGCACAGCGCCGCAACGTATTCACGAGATTGCGGACCGCTTGGGGTTGGACTTGAGCGGCATTTTGACGCGTCCCTTTGTCAAGCTTTCTGGCGGCATGAAGCAGAAGCTGCTGATCGCCATTGCCTTGGGGCGGGACGCCAAGGTACTGGTCATGGACGAGCCCGCTGCCAATCTGGACCCCCAGGCACGCAAGATTTTCTTTGAACTACTGGCCGAGCGTGCCAGCAGTGCCACGATGCTCATCTCCAGCCACCGCATCAATGAAGTCTCGTCTCTGGTCAACCGCGTGGTGGAACTCGACATGGGCAAGGTCGTGCTGGACGACACGGTGTCAGACGATGTTGCACTATCGGGCATGCTGCGCGCGCACGTCATCAGCAAACGCCAGGAGCCCGCGCTTGCCAAGGCCCTAGGGTTGTGGGACTTTCATGCACTGGACAATGACATGACCGAGTGGGAAGGACTCGTGGCAGGCCCCGACCGACTGCGATTCCTGGGCATGGTGTCACGCTATGTATCGGTGGTCAACCACGTGTCCATTACCGAAATTGAACCATGAGACGACGTGCGTTGTTGCTGCATGGCTTGGCTTTAACGCCAATGGCGTCCGTGCTGCTCGCCGGGTGTGGGGACGACAAGGACTTGCCCAATGGTATGGCGGTGTTCAAATGGGACCGCGACACCTGCACGCGATGCAAGATGGCGATTTCCGACCACCGGTTTGCGTGCCAGATCAGGGGTGGCCCCAAGGACACGGTCTTCAAGTTCGATGACATTGGTTGTGCCGCCACCTGGCTCGCTGAAAAAGGCAAAGAGTACCCGTGGATGGCCGATGCCACCACCCGCATCTGGGTAGCGGAGTTTGCCAGCGCGGGCAAGAACTGGCTGGAAGCCACTGGCGCGCACTATCTAAGCGGCAAGACATCGCCCATGGGTTACAACTACGCAGCGTACGCGCTGGCCCAGAGCGGCAGTATTTCCTTTGACGCCATGGGCCAAAGAACCTCCTCGACCTGGCCAGCCAATTGCCATCCGGGCAGTGCAAGGACGGCCTCTGCCGCCTCTGTCCTTTCGAAATGAACGAAGATCTGACACGATGAAACAACTCTGGCTGACGGCCAAACTCGATATGGCGGAATCCCTGCGCGCGCGCTGGTTCCTGATCTACACCCTGGTCTTCGGCGGCATTGTGGCACTGCTGTTTCTGTTCGGCCTGACCGAGTCGCGCGTGCTGGGCTTTATCGGCCTGTCGCGTTTGCTGGTGACCTATATCCAGCTCACCATGGCTATCCTCCCGATCTTTGTGCTGATCACCACCGTGCGATCGGTGGCCGGTGACCGTGAGGCCGGTGTTTTTGAATACCTGTTGTCATTGCCGGTGTCGCTGGGCGCCTGGTTCTGGGGGAAGATTCTGGGGCGCTACCTGGTGATCTTTCTGCCGGTTTTTGGGGCGATGCTGATGGCCGTGGTGATTGCACTGGTGCGGGGTATCCCGGTGCCATGGGGCATCTTTGGTTACTACACGGCTCTGCTGGCCGTCATGGCGGCATGCTTTCTGGGCATTGGCATGCTGATCTCATCACTGGCGCGCAGCACCGACATGGCGCAGGGCGCTGCCTTCATGGTCTGGCTGACCTTTTTGCTGTTCCTCGATCTGATCTTGCTGGGCGTCATGATCCAGGGCAAGGTTGCTCCCGAGATCGCCGTCATGATGGCTCTGGCCAATCCGCTGCAGGTGTTCCGCACTGCGGCGCTGGCGCTGTTTGATCCGCAACTCATCGTGCTGGGGCCGTCGGCCTTCGTGATTCTGGATACGTTTGGGGTGCTGGGTTACAAGATCTTTGCGCTGGCCTATCCGCTGGCTTTGGGCCTGGCATCGGCCGCGGCGGGCTATGTGTTTTTCCGCCGCGGGGATCTGCCGTGACGCCTGGTGCCATACCCTGCCAACTTGCCAAAGTCGGCATGCTGGCTCTGCTGATGGGGCCACTGGCAGCAGTCCACGGCGCGCCTGTCGCTGCTCCAATAGCTGCACCAGCAACCGCGACACCGGTAGATGGCGCTGCGTTGTTTGCGGCCGCGCTTATCGATCTGGATGGACAACCTACGACCTTATCCAAGTACCGTGGCAAGCCCTTGATCGTCAATTTCTGGGCGCGCTGGTGCGGGCCCTGCAAGGTCGAAATCCCCGAGCTGGTCAGTCTGCAAAAGCGCAATTCCGGTGTCGAAGTGCTGGGCCTGAATCTGGAGAACACCCCCGCAACGGTGCGTGACTTTGCCTATGCCTACGACGTCAACTATCCCGTGTTTTTGACCCGTGAGCCTGGTCTGGCGTTGATGCGGGCCCTGGGTAACCAGAAGACCGTACTGCCTTTCACCGTGGTGCTGAATCGCCATGGAGACATCGTCAGCAGCCATATTGGCGCCATGTCGCGGGAAAAGCTGGATGCAGCCGTCGCCGCCGCTTTGAAGCCGGTGCCGGAGCCAAAGTCGGTGCCATGACTACCGAGCACGATATCAACCAGAGCTTTGGCCGCGAGGCGGTCCACCAGGACGAGCGCCGCGCACGCATCCGCACCGTGTTCAACGCCGTGGCACGACGCTATGACCTGATGAACGACCTGATGAGCATGGGCATTCACCGCCTGTGGAAGCGCACGCTGGCGCGGCGCGTGCGGCGCGTGCAGGGCAGGGTGGTCGATCTGGCGGGCGGTACGGGAGATGTGGCCCGGCTGCTACTAGGCCCCGGGCGGCAGGTGACTGTGTGTGACCCCAGCCTGGCCATGATGCAAGTGGGCCAGCAGCGCACACAAGCCGAACGCATCGAGTGGTTGGCCGGAGAGGCCGAGCACTTGCCGCTGGCCGACGCCAGTGTGGACCTGCTGACCGTGTCGTTTGGCCTGCGCAATGCCACCCACCTGGAGCGCGCGCTGGCCGAGGCCCTGCGCGTGCTCAAGCCCGGTGGCAGCTTTGTCTGCCTGGAGTTCTCCACCCCCGCGTTCTGGCTGGCGCCGCTGTACAACCTGTACTCGTTTCTGGTGATTCCACGCCTTGGTGCGGCCATTGCGCGCGAACCCGTGGCCTACCAGTACCTGGTCGAATCCATACGCCGCTTTCCGCCCCAGCAGGGCTTTGCCGACATGATGCGCGCGGCAGGGTTTGCCGACGTTCACTGGGAGAATCTGTCGTTCGGCATTGCCTGCCTGCACTTTGGAACCCGTGCCCATGAAAGCTGATCGCCCGCCAAGCCTGTTGGCACGGCCTGGCCAGGGCCTGCTGGTCTGGTGGACGGCGATACGCCCACGCACGCTGAGCATTGCCGCAACGCCTGTCATCGTCGGCTCTGCGCTGGCCTGGGCCGACGGATCGCCGCCCGCGTGGGCCGTGTTGCTGGCCACGCTCGCGTGTGCGCTGCTGATACAGGTGGGCACTAATTTGCACAACGACGTCGCCGATTTTGAGCGCGGCACCGACCGGCCCGACCGGGTCGGCCCCTTGCGCGTGACGGCCGCCGGCTGGGTGCAGCCCGCCAGCGTGCGCAGTGCCGCGCGGGCGAGTTTTGGTCTGGCGCTGGTGCTGGGCCTGTATCTGGTGGTGCAGGGCGGCTGGCCGATTCTCCTGGCGGGGCTCGCGTCTTTGTTGGCAGGCTGGTCGTATTCGGGCGGTGCCCGCCCCATCTCGCATACGGCCTGGGGCGAGGTGTTTGTGCTGGTGTTCTTCGGTCTGGTGGCGGTGGCCGGTAGCCACTGGTTGCAACACGGTGATGCCTACCTGGACGCCTGGCTGTGTGGCGCCACCATTGGGCTGCCTGCCGCCGCTGTTCTGCTGGTCAACAACTTTCGCGATGTCGAGAACGACCTGCGCAGCGGGCGGCGCACGCTGGCGGCCCACATGGAGGATGTTGGTTCGCAGCGCGCCTACGCGGCCATGGTCCTGTTGCCCTTTGCAATGGTGGCGCTGTTAGCGCTGCACGGACGCCCCGGTGTGCTGGTGGCCGCACTGGCCATCCCCTACGCGTGGTCATTGTTACCACGGCTGCGGCGCAGTGCAACGGGCGCGCAACTCAATGCCCTGCTGGGCGCCACCGCGCGGCTAGGCTTGCTGTTGGGCGTATTACTGACGGTGGGGGTCTTTCTGTGAGACCGGACGTGGTGCAAACGCTGCTGCCCCTGGCGCTGGCGTTCATCATGTTCTACCTGGGTCTGACTCTGGTGGTGGCCGACTTTCGACAGGTGGCGCAGCGACCCAAGGCGCTGGCGGTGGGGCTGGTAGGGCAGGTGCTGTTGGTACCCCTGGCCGGGTTTGCAGTTGTCCGATTGAGTGGGCTGGACCCGGTGATGGCCGTGGGCCTGATGGTGTTGGCGGCGTGCCCCAGCGGGGTCAGTTCCGGCCTGTTGACCCATCTCGCGCGGGGCGACACGGCGCTAGCGATTTCGTTGACGGCGGTCACCAGCCTGGCATCGGTGTTGACGCTGCCACTGGTGGTGGGCGCGGCCTACCAGGTTTTCATGGCCAGCCCGCTGGCAGTACAGCTGCCGGTGGCGGCCATGGTCAAAGGCATCTTTGTGCTCACCACCTTGCCGGTGTTGCTGGGCATGGTCTTGCGCTGGCGTTTTGCGGCAATGGTTATGCGCGTGGAGCCCACCATCGGAAAAGTCACCACCACCCTGTTTGTGTTGATTGTGCTGAACACCTTCTGGGACCAGCGCCAAGTGCTGCTCGACAACCTGCCGACGCTGGGCCCCGCCGTTGTTGTGCTCAATGTGCTGATATTGGCTGGGGCGTACGCCCTGTCCCGAGTGACCGGTTTGACGCGGCGTGATTGCATCGCGGTCATCACCGAGTGCGGCTTGAAAAATTCTGCGCTGGGCATTGTGGTCAGCCTGCAGTGGTTGCACCAACCGGCCATGAGCGCGCCCAGCGTGGTCTATGCGTTGTCGATGAACGCCTTTGCGCTGGCGTTTGTCGTGCTGATGCGCAAAACCGTGAAGTGGTGACCATGCAGCGCGTAGCCTGGCTCGTTTTGGCTCTGGTCTGCACGCTGGCCATTGCGTCGGCCAGCGCCAGCGCGCCATCGCTGCAGGCATTGATCAATGCCACACCTAGCGGCGCAACCTTGCGGCTGGAACCCGGCGTCTACACCGGGCCGGCTACCATCCGTGTGCCCATGGTGGTGGAAGGCGACCACCACGCGGTGATCCAGGGCAACGGCCGTGGCACCGTGCTCAGTGTCGAGGCGCATGACGTTACGTTGCGCGGCCTGCGCCTTCAGGGTAGTGGGGACTCGCATGACGGGGTCGATGCCGGCTTGCTGCTGCAAGGCAATGGCCATGTGGTGGAGGACAACGACTTTGAAGACGTGCTTTTCGGCATCCACCTGAAGGCCGTCAACCGCGCGCGGGTCTTGGGCAACCGGGTGACAGGCAAGGACCTGTCCATGGGCCTGCGCGGTGATGCCATCCGGCTGTGGAACAGCCATGACAACCGGATCGAAAACAATGCGTTTGTCCGGGCGCGTGACCTGACCTTCGCCAACTCACCGTACAACCGCATCGTGGGCAACCGCTTTACCGACGGGCGCTACGGCATGCATCTGATCTTTTCGCCGCATCTGCATATCGAGGGGAACACCCTGACCCATACGGGCACCGGCATCGTGGGCCTGTACTCTGCGGATCTGACCATTCGTAACAACCACATCGCCCACGCGCTGACCGACGGCGGCGCCGGTATTGTCATCAAGGAAAGCCCGGGTTCACGGGTGGAGTACAACCAGATACTGCACTGTGGTGTGGGCTTGAAGGCAGATGCGTCGCTTGATGCGGGCAACGCACTGGTGGTGCGGGGCAACCTGTTCGCCCACAACATCATTGCGCTGTTTTTCTACGGTGAAGTGGGTGGGCACCAGTTCACCGGCAACCGCTTCGACAGCAACCTGACCACGGTGGCCGTTAGCGCGCCGGGCGTGGCCAGTGCCAACCAGTGGCGGGACAACACCTGGGACGAGTACCAGGGCTTTGACCGCAACCACGATGGTGTGGGCGACACCGCGCATGAACTGTTTCTGTATGCCGACCGCATCTGGATGGAGACCCCCATGGCAACTTTTTTCCGAAACTCGCCCGCGCTGGAAATGCTGGATTTCTTAGAACGCCTGGCACCGTTTTCCTCACCTTACCGCCTGCTGCGTGACCCGGCGCCCCGCATGCACTAACGTCGCACAACTGCGCGCCCCATTTTTCTGTTCCAAGGACACTCAACATGATGAAACCAACCCTTACCACCATCGCCGCCCTGTGTCTGACCAGCTTGGCCGTACTCAGCCCGGTGCAGGCGGCCGATGCCGACCAGGGCCTGGCCCGGGTTACCGAACTGGCGCAAGTGAATGGCCAGGCACTGGCCTGCCAGGACATGGATACGGTCGCCAAAGCCAAGAAACTGATGCTGGCCCACGCACCCAAGACACCGCGCTTTGGTAGCGCGTTTGAAGAGGCCACCAATGCGAGCTACCTGGCGCAGGTGCGCGGCACCGCGCCGTGCCCCGCCGCCGCCGCCTTTGCCAGCAAGCTCGATGCGCTGGCCAAGGCGCTCCAGACGGACTTGCCCGCGGCATCGAACGGAATGAAGTGACATGCCGATCATGAATCCGGGCGCGAGCTTGGGTGCGTGCGCACTGGTGCTGGCACTGTCGGTGGCACCGGCCGTGTTTGCGCAGAGTGACGTGGCCAGCACGCCACCACCGACAGACGCGTCTGCCCAGGCGATCTCCACGCCGCGCTATTTGCTCATGGCGCCGAACGGGCGTTCGGTCACGTCCGAAGACTTTCGGGGCCGCCTACAGCTGATCAGCTTTGGCTTCACCTCGTGCCCGGATGTGTGCCCAACCACGCTGCTGGAGATGACCCATGTGCTGGCGGCGCTGGGCGCCAAGGCACAGTACCTTCAGCCCATCTTCATCACGGTGGATCCGCAGCGCGACACGACGCAGGTGCTGGGCGCCTATACCGCGGCCTTTGATGCGCGCATCCTGGGGTTGACCGGCCCCCCCGCCCTGGTACAACGGGCCGCCGCCAACTTCAAGGTGCGCTTTGAAAAGATCCAGGAGCCCGGCGCCAGACCCGACGTCTACACCATGGACCATTCGGCCGGCATGTTTCTGCTGGGACCTGATGGCAACCTGGTGGCCAAGTTTGGCTACGGCGCACCGGTGGCCGAGATCACCGCACGCATCCAGTACTGGATGACTGCGGCGGGCCTATGAAGCGCCGCGAACTGCTGGGCCTGCTCGGTGGCGCGGGCCTGGGGTGGTCGGCGTTGTCCGGCTCTGCCTTGGCAGCGTCGCCTGCAAACGAGGCCGGCAGGCAGCGCGTGGTCATCGTCGGCGGTGCGTGGGCGGGTCTGAGCGCGGCGCGCGAATTGCGCCTGCGTGCGCCCGAGCTGGACGTGCTGGTTATCGACCGCGAGCCCGTGCTGCGCGCGCTCCCCTTGAGCACCCCGTGGCTGGTGGACCGCACGCCCGAGCGCATGCCCGGCCTGGACCGCTCCGTGCTAGCCGCTCAACTGGGCTACCGCTTTGTGGCGGCAGACGTGCAGCGCATCGACCGCGCGCAGCGCAGCATCGTTACCGCGCAGGACGGCACGTATGCGTATGACTGGCTGCTGGTGGCAACCGGCGTTTCCTACGACTACAGCGCGTGGTTTGGCGCCGATACCCAGGCGGCGCAGGCCGCGCAAGCCTTGTACCCCGCAGGCTTTGTGGCCAGCGAACTGGATTTGCTGAAAGCACGCCTGCAAACTTTCACCGGCGGCAACCTCCTCATCAACGTGCCCGCGTCGCCCAACCGCTGCCCTCCCGCACCCTATGAGCGCGCCATGCTGCTGGCATGGTGGTTGAAGAGCCGGCACATCAAAGGCAAAGTCACCGTGCTGGACGCCGGCGGCGGCATGCCGCGCTTCACCCGCCTGTTTGGCGAGCGCTACCCCGACCACATCGACTTTCAACCCCACACCGCCATCCGCGCGGTCGATCCGTTCGCGCGCACCGTGTCTACCGACGACGGCGACGTGCACTTCGACCATGCGATGCTGCTGCCACCCATGCGCGCCAGCGCCGTCGTGGAGCAGGCCGGTCTGTTGGGCCAGGACGCGCAAGGCAAGCCCACGCGCTGGGCTGGCGTCGACCCGCTGCGCCTACGCGCACTGCAGGACGAGCGGGTGTATCTGGCCGGTGACCTGCTCGACACCGTCTCGCCGCTGTTTGGCCACTATCCCAAGACAGCCCACATGGCGACCCGCCTGGGCGTGGCAGCGGCCCAGCAAATTGCGGCGCGCAGCCGGAACGGCGCCAGCGCCACAGAGCCGCCGCTGAACTTGCCGCACAGCGTGTGCCATGTGTGGCTGGATGCCGACCCGGCCGAACAACTGCGCATTGAGACCCAGTACCGCCTGCGCGGCGATGGTCTCATCACCCAGGCCGTGAGCCAGCACGACAACCCGCAGCCGCGGGGTGAGGACCTGCAGTGGGGGCTGGGGTTGGTGGCCGATGCGTTGGGCGCGAAGCCTGGGTCATAAAATACCCAAATTGGGTTATTTAATGCCTGTTTTTCACATTCGCGACGCTATTTATGATAAAAAGTGCCTCTAGCCCTCGTGCAATATGACTGTATTGCTATTAATAGAGTAGCATTGTTCAAAACACCGTCTTCTCAAATCGCGCCAAGATCGCAGCGTTTTGCCCTGACCAACGGTCCAGTGATCCCGTGTCTTTGGCCTGTAGCCAGTTCAGAAATGCCAGTGCCAGTTGGCGGGTGGCGACCTTTACCTTGGGATTCAGCGCCACGCCGCCCGTGCCCATGCGGTCGGTGAAGATGCTGTGCGAGCCGTCCTTGAACACGGCCAGCACTTTAGCGGCCTGCGTGGTGACGCCGGTTGCCTGGTAAAGCGCCAAGCGGTCTGCCACGCCGGAGTTGTAGCCAGGGATTTGAATATCGTCGGCCGTGGCGGTGATGTGCAGCGTGGGCACGTCGATGCCTGACACGATTTTTTGGGGATCACCCAGGCCATAAAACGGTGGTGCCGAGATCAATATGGCGGCGCTGAAGCGCGGGTCTTTGGCGAAGACGGTGGTGCCATTCACATCCACTGTGGCCCCGGCAAGCAGCAACGTGGTGTTGGCACCATACGAGTGGCCTGCTGCCACCAGACGCTGGGCGTTGATGACGCTACCCACCGGCTCGATCAACATGTGGTCCAGCGCAAACTTGACATCATTCACCCGCTGCAGCGCCTCAGTCTCTTGCGCGGCGTCTGACAAACGCGAGACGATGGCCAGTGGATTGCCGCGCCAAATCTGGCGGTCGCTGCCCACGTGCTGCACATGCAGGCTGGCATAGCCGTGGGCGGCAAAGTAACGGCCCAAGTAGCTGTAGCCATCTTTGGAGCCCCCAATGCCGTGCGAAAAAACCACCAGTGGCACGGCACCCGGTTTCAACGGCCCCACCGGCAGGTAGAGCTTGGCGGGTACGGCGCGGTTGCGGGCGGCATCAAACCAGTCAAAGGTCTGGACGTTGAAGAGGGCCGGGTCGACCGACAACGCCTCTGCGGTCGCCACGGCCTCTGGTTGGGATGTGGGGTCGGTGGTTGCCGATGGGGCGGCCTGTGCACAAAACACGCCCAAGCTGAGCACGCCCAGCGCGATCAAGCGTTGCAACTGCAGTTTCAATGATGGACTGCCCAGTTTCACGGGAGCGGTTGGTGGTGGTGCGGGTGCCATATCGGCACAGTTTGCCCCATTGGCGGAGTCAAGGTCCGGCATGGGGTGGCATGGGCGTCCAGGCGGTGGGGATAAGGCGGGGGACTTGCACCACCTCGACGGGATAAATTCACACTCCA
Source organism: uncultured beta proteobacterium (assembly GCA_903853895.1). Taxonomy (GTDB): domain Bacteria; phylum Pseudomonadota; class Gammaproteobacteria; order Burkholderiales; family Burkholderiaceae_C; genus Allorhodoferax. The sequence continues at coordinate 28,008 of CAINUX010000060.1, forward strand.
CGGCTGTAGCCCGCCGCGAGCCCTGGTCCGCAGGCCCTCTTGGCACTGAACTTCAGGAGATTTCACCCCATGCCCAACACCCGCAACAACAATGCTGTCCGCCTGGAATTCACCCCCGGCTCTCTGGTTCAATCCAATTTGTCGGGTGCCGCCTTCACCGGCGACTGGCTGTGGGTGGCGGGCGACGAGGCCTGCGGCATCGACCGTCTGCGCCGACTCGACCCTTTGGGAAGCGAGACGCTGCGTTTTGGTGAGGTGCGTGACTTCCCGCTGGCCGATCTGCTGGACCTGCCCGGCCAGGCAGAAGAAGAGGCAGATCTGGAAGGCATGGCCGAGGCCGACGGTTTTTTGTGGGTGGTGGGCTCACACGGCCTTAAGCGCAAAAACGCCAAGCCCGACCGGGACAACGCAGAAAACGCCAAGCGCCTGGCCAAGACCTCGCTCGACGGCAACCGGCGCCTGCTGGCCTGCATCCCCATCGAGGTCGATGCCAGCGGGGAACCCCGCCTTGTGCGCAAAGCCCAAGACGGCCGCAAAGCATTGCGCCTGAAGGGCGACGCCAAAACCAATGTACTCACCCAGGCGCTGGCCGATGACCCGCACTTTGGGCCCTACATGGCGATCCCTGGCAAAGACAACGGCTTCGACATCGAAGGCCTAGCGGTGGATGGCAACCGGATGCTGCTGGGCCTTCGCGGCCCGGTGCTGCGCGGCTGGTCGGCGCTGCTGGAGATATCGGTGGAGGCCCGGGGCGACCACTTGCGGCTGGTGCCGCTGGACGACAGCGGCATCCTCATTCGCAAACACTTTTTGCAGCTTGACGGGCTGGGCGTGCGCGACCTGCACTTCTCAGGCGACGACCTCTACATTTTGGCCGGCCCGACCATGGTGCTCAACGGCGAAATTCGCGTCTTCAAGTGGCCTGGCGCGCGCCCCGTGCTGGCAGCCACCCGCGAGCCGGTGCGTTTTGAGTCCGCGCTAACTGAGTCGGTCTCTTTGCCCCACGGCCGTGGCACCAACCGGGCCGAGGCCCTGTGTGACTTACCACCCGCGTTGTCGGGCGGCAAGCCCAGTTGGATCGTGTTGTACGACGCGCCGGGTGCCGATCGCCGGGACGGCGAGTACACGGTTTTTGGTGACCTCTTGCGACACGATTGAGCGCGTTCCCCACCGCTTGCGTGCCACGACATGCAACGGATGTCGGGCAAGCCAGTGCAGTACGATCCAACTTGGTTTAACAGAGGAGGCGCACATGAAGAGAGTCACTGGGATCGGAGGAATATTCTTCAACGCGAGCGACCCGGTCGCCCTGCGCGCTTGGTATACGCGGCACCTCGGAATCGACGTCCAGGAATGGGGCGGCACGGCGTTTACGTGGACCGACGCAGCGGGCAATGCGACCAAGGGAACGACTGTGTGGTCCATCGGCGCCGCCGATGGTGAGCACTTTGCACCCAGCAAGGCGACCTTCATGGTCAACTATCGCGTCGAGGACCTGGCTGCTGTACTTCAGGCGCTTCGCGAAGAAGGATGCAACGTGTTGGAAAAGATGGACGACTCCGAATACGGCAAGTTCGGTTGGGTCATGGATCCTGAGGGCAACAAGGTCGAACTGTGGCAGCCACCTGCGGGACAGTGAGCTCCATGCCTGAAAACAAATGCCGACGCCTGACTTTAACGCCAACCGGCCTGTTCTCGACATCCGCACAGCCACAACCTCAGACGCCACCGCAATTTGCGAGGTGATCCGGCGATCCATCGTGGTGTGTTGTATTGCAGACCATCGCAATGATCCAAACGTTGTGTCGGCGTGGCTCCAGAACAAAACCCCCGCCAACACCGTTGTGTGGATCGGGTCGGTTGATGCCATTGCGTTGGTAGCCGTGCGTGGTAGTGATCTTGTCGGCTTTGCGCTGTCCAATCGCGATGAACTTGCCCTGTGCTATGTCGCACCTGAAGCGCTTCACCAAGGTGTAGGCAAAGGACTTTTGCGCGTCATCGAGTCGCGCGCCTTGTCACGCGGTGTGTCCACGCTTCGACTGGACAGCACTCGGACAGCGCGCGATTTCTATGTGCGTAACGGTTTCAGCGTTTCTGGCCCGGCCCAGGTTTGGGCGGGCATGGAAGGGACGCCCATGCAGAAGCAATTGATGGCTGATCCTTTGCTGCAACCGACGTCCAATGGCTAGAGTGCAAGGCATGAAACATCGAATTTCCGCTGGCGTCATCGTGGAGAACGAGGGGCGCATCCTGATGGTCCGCCATCGCAAGGCGGGCGAATATGACTTCTGGGTTGCACCCGGCGGTGGTGCGGAGGGCGATGAAGACCTCTATGCGACGGCAATACGGGAAGTTTTTGAAGAATGTGGCCTGCACATCGAGCCACTCCAGATCGCCTACATCGAAGAGTTCACCCGGCCACAGACCAGAGAATGCAAGGTCTGGTTCACGGGGCGATTGGTCGGTGGACGCCTCAACAGTTCAGCGCCGGAAGCTATGCGCGAACACATTGTTGAAGCTGCATGGCTGAGCCCAGATGAGTTCGCTGGCAAAACCGTGTTTCCTCCGATGCTCCTAAGCGAGTACTGGAAGGACAAGGATCTGGGTTTTGCCTTTCCGCGCTACGTTGGGTTGCGCCAGATGGAGTTCTACTGATGGTGCGTCTCCCCGAAGCCCTCGTCACGGCCCGCTTGCACTTGCGCTGCCCGGTCATGGACGATGCGGGCGCGATCTTCCGCTCCTATGCGCAAGACCCCCAGGTCTGCCGCTTCATGGTTTGGGTGCCACATGCCTCGGTGGCAGTCACCCAGGACTTCATCGCGTCTTGTTTGGCAGCATGGGCTACTGGAAGCCGCAAGGCCTTTGTTATCACAGAGCTCGGAGAGTCGGAGCCCATAGGAATGCTCGAAGCCAGAATGCAGGGTTCGATGGTTGATATCGGCTATGTTCTGGCAGCCCAGCACTGGGGGCGTGGATTCATGCCCGAGGCCATTCAATCGCTCACTGCGGTGGCCCTCCAGAACCCGGAAATTTTTCGCGTTCAAGCATCGTGCGACACCGAAAACACTCCGTCGCAACGCGCGCTTGAAAAGGCAGGGTTCGGCCGAGAGGGGCGCATGGAGCGCTACACGGTCCATCCCAATATTTCTGCCGCGCCCAGAGCGAGTTTCATGTATGCGAGATGCAGGTGATGCATGAAGGGATGAGCAGTCAACGATGCGGCGCTGGCTTCCACGCAATACCGATTTTCAATGCCCGGACTTCAATGCCGCGCGTACACGCTGGTGCGCCCGTCCATGCCCACCAGCATCGTGTTGAACGCTTCGCGCCGAATCTCCTTGGGCTGCCCTGAAGTGTTGTCGAGGATGGTGCAGGCGGTGTCGCAAATCGGGTTGTAGCTCTCGCGCCCGGGCGCGCCGCGCGGCAGGCCAGGTACGGCCAGGCCCCGTGCGCGGGGTTGCTCCTTGAGCAGCAGCAGGATGTCTTCGGCCGGCACATGGCCTTCGACAAAATAACGGCCGATCTTGGCCGTGTGCACCGACTCCAGTTTGGAGGGCACGTTCAACCAGCGTTTGATCTTGGGCATGTCGGCCTGCAGTTTTTCCTCGATGGTGACCACGAAGCCGTTCTGGCGCAGGTGGTCGGCCCAGTCGATGCAGGCTAGGCAAGGGCTGGGAGCATAGACGACCACGGCGGGCAGAGCTAAAACAACAGGATCGGCCGCATGGCTGGCCGTGGGAGCCAGCAGGGTGGCCAGCAGCCAGGCCAAAGGCGCAGTCCAGCGGCGCATCAGCAGCCCTTGACCGTTTTACCGGCCTTGCAGCCCTTGAGAATCCACAGCGAAATTTCACCAGCGATTTCATCCGCGCGGACCTTGCGCGCCATGCTCAACACGTCACGTCCGTCATTGGTTTTGAGCATTGGGTCAGAGCCGGCATGCAACAGCAGCATGGCGTTATCTTTGCGCGTGGTGAACGCCGCCATGTGCAAGGGGGTGCGGCCGTCGGAGTCGCGGGCATTGGGGTTGGCTCCTGCTGCCAGCAGCGCCTTGAGTGGGCCGCTGTCGCCATTCATGGCCGCGTAGTGCAACGGTGTGGCGCCTAAGGGGGTGCGCACATCACGGTTTTGCGCGGATGCTTTCAACAGACCTTCCACGTCCTGGCGCGTGCCCATGCGTGCGGCGTCGTGCATGGGGGTTTCATTCATGCCCGACAACGCGTCAGAGGCTGGCTGGGTTTGCGCCCAGGCCATGGGAAGTGTGAAGCCGATGAACAAGGCCACCAGCGCCGATTTCAAAATCAACAATCGTTTCATGCTGTTTCCACCGTGCAATGTGTCAGGGTTGACCTGACTGGATTAGCGTCAAGTAGGCCAGAATGTCTTGCAGGTCCTGGGCCTTAAGCTGGTTGAGTATGCCGACCATTTCCACTTCATCATGCGAGCGCTCGCCTTTGACGAAGGAAGTCATCTGCTTCATCAGGTAGCTGCTGTACTGGCCCACCAGGCGCGGAAACTTGCCACGGCCCATGCCGTCCTTGCCGTGGCAGGCAAAGCATTCCTTGCTGTAAATCTGTTTGCCATTGTCCAGGTCACCCGGTGCGCGGGGAATGATCATGACCTTTTCCATGGCGGTCAGGCGGGTCAATGCGTCGTCGTCGGGCTTGAAATCGGGCCATTGGGTAGGAAGTTCGATGGCTGCCAGGTAGGCCGAGACGTCTTCCACATCCTGGTCCGACATTTCCCTCTCTTGGGTATAGGGGAACATGGGCAGGTTGATGCGGGTGCGGTTGCGAAAGGATTTGAGCTGGTCGGCAATGTGGGCTGCGCGCTGCCCGGCGATGCGGGGGTATTCCCCCTTCTTGCCGCCCTGGCCGAACTCGCCGTGGCAACCGGCGCAGGTGGCGTTGATCTCCTTGCCTTTTTCAAGATTCTGGGCACTGGCGAACGGTGCCGTGCAGGCGAGTAAGAGGCAAAGCAGCAGTGTTTTCATCATGGGTCCGGGGCCAACCCCATCGGCTTTCGAGGTTGGCCATTGTGGCCCGGATGCCACCGCTGCGCATTGAAACAGGATAAGTTTTGACCTACATCAGCAGGTGTTCGAATCTTATACGGAACGAAACACTACATGAGTATCCCAATTCATTGCAAGCAATGGTCATATTCAATGATCTAGTGCGCTGGCACTAGATTTATAAAAAGTAGAACACATTTCCATCTAGTGGCAGCTTACTACAAGCCAGCGCATATCAGCCCTCCTAAAGGAGGCGCAATAACACTGTCTATCAAAGGTGGGGCGGAGAACCTAAGCAGGGGATACGGCCTGCGGCCTAAGCCCATTGCCGAACATCTGATGTCGGCTTCAGGCCAACAGCGGGTGCACAGATTTGCGATCTGCCACCTCTAAACCGGTCGTTCGAATTGACCGCGCTATTCCCGACAAGTGAAGATTCGATAATGGCAAAAACACACAAGGCTTGACTCGCCGCTTTGAGTGGCCTAGGGAAAACCCTTCACAGCGATGTATAGATTCATTTGTTTGATGTAACACAAAGTCCCGTGACCCAGAAGGGCTGGATCATTACCCGGTAGTTGTCACTACAACTTGGCCTCGGTTGCGCTTATCTGCGATCGTCAATTCAATAAAAAAAGGGAGACTCACCATGCCACTCAATGACTTGCGTATATCCGTGCGGCTGATGCTGGGCTTCGGCATCTTGGGCTTATTGATCGTGCTTTTAGGAGGCCTTTCGCTGTTCAAGACGAACGAGGCAGATAGTGCTTTTAAGTCTGTCATCAATGAGCGCGTTCCCCGGATGATGATGATGGATGACATCAAATCCAACGTCTACGAAATTGGCCTCTCATTGCGCAATATGGTCGTAGTGTCCGAGCCTGCGGATATTAAAAAGCAGGTCGACAACGTAATGGCCAAACGCACGGCCATCGCTGAATTGGTAATGACTCTGCAATCCCAAATCAAAACAGAGAAGGGCCAAGCACTGCTGGTCAAAATTTCTGAGGCCCGTGGCGGGTACGTTGACACTGGAAATAAGTTTATCGAGATGGTGCAAGCTGGAAAACAAGACGAAGCCAAGCCGTTTTTGCTGGGCACGGTGCGCCCAACGCAACTGGTCTACTTTGCAGCCATTGAGGATTTGGTGAAGTTTCAACAAGAGCTTATGCAGGAAGCCGGGGGGCGGGCCAATGCGGCCGTGTCCTCCATCACCACAACGATTTGGTCGGTGGGTATTTTTGCCATTCTGTTCGCCTGCGTCATGGCGCAGTGGATCATTCGATCGATCACCACACCCATTAATCTGGCGGTTGATGTTGCTCGCACAGTGGCCAATGGCGATCTAACCCAGCAGTTCGATTCCAATGGAAATAACGAAACTGCACAGCTGATATCCGCCTTGAAGGAGATGCAGGCCGGTTTGGTCAAGGTGGTCGCCAATGTACGCAGCGGCTCAGAAGGCATCGCCACCGCCAGTGCCGAAATCGCCCAGGGCAACAACGACCTGTCCGCCCGCACCGAGCAACAGGCAAGCGCACTCGAAGAAACCGCTGCTTCTATGGAAGAACTGAGCTCCACCGTCAAGCAAAACGCCGACAGCGCCCGCCAGGCCAATCAACTTGCAATGAGCGCATCGTCAGTCGCCGTGCAAGGCGGTGTGGTGGTCAGCCAAGTGGTGGACACAATGAAAGGCATCAACGAAGCCAGTCGCAAAATTGCCGACATCATCAGCGTGATTGACGGAATTGCCTTCCAGACCAATATCTTGGCCCTCAATGCGGCGGTAGAGGCCGCCCGCGCTGGCGAACAGGGCCGCGGATTTGCCGTGGTGGCCTCTGAGGTGCGCAGCCTGGCCGGGCGCTCGGCCGAAGCCGCCAAAGAGATCAAGGCCCTCATTGGCACCAGCGTAGAGCGCGTGGAACATGGCACTGCTTTGGTCGACCAGGCAGGCTCTACCATGACCGAGGTGGTGGACAGCATCAAGCGCGTGACCGACCTCATGGGCGAGATCAGCGCCGCCAGCAATGAACAATCCCAGGGTGTGGATCAAATTGGCGAGGCAGTAACCCAGATGGACCAGGTCACTCAGCAAAACGCTGCACTGGTAGAGGAAATGGCGGCCGCTGCATCCAGCCTGAAAGGTCAAGCACAAGACCTCGTTCAGGTCGTTGCTGTGTTCAAGTTGGACGCTAACCAGCATGATCCACGGGTAGCACCACGGGCCAATTCGTCGAGGCCGTCGGGAGGTGGTATGCGCCAAATGCCACTGGCTCACAAACCTGTTGCCAAGTCGCTGGCCTCAAAGGCGCCATCCCCGTCCCGCACTGTGCCCAAGGCATTAGCCAAACCCGTATCGCCGGCTGCGGGTGGCGATGACAGTTGGGAAACCTTTTAAGAGCGCAATTCGTTTAACACGTAGGAATTGCCATGGAAGGGGAATCGTCTAAACCAGAGTCCAATGAACAGTTAAGCAAATTGGCTGACGCATTGGGCGATATTCGCGACTCTTTGGTGACCGTCTCGATGGCATTGACGGACTTGGTGACCGAGACACCGTCACCTGCAAGAGACGAGGTCATGGTGGAAGTAGAGCGTTATCTATGCCGGATTCGTGAAGCACATAAACGGGATTTTGATTAGAAATCAGTGCCCATCCGTTGGTTAGGAAGTAATTGAGCTTCTCGATACCGGGCATTGACGATCGGCAGCTATCGCTGCAAAGCGGGTGCAGAATCTGCTCCATTGCTGACGTCCGGCAAGAGGACATCCAAATACCTGTTTAACAGGAAAGGGGGGGGATGTTTCGGCACTCGGGAACCAGGGCACCAACAGCATCAGGACACGCCAGCTTTTCAACAGCCGTACCGCTTCGCTACATGGGCTTCGCCCATCAAAACCCTTGACCGTAGGCTAAACCCCGTTGTTCGGGTGATACGGCGTGCAAGCGCCATTTCCAAGGCCATTGCGTCACCCACCAGAATGACCAACTCGCGTGACCTGGTTATCGCCGTGTAAATCCACTCCCTCGTCACGAGACGCGAAGCCTCAACCGCAATCACCACAGCTTGCGAGCCACTACCCTGCGCCCGGTGGCAGGTGATTGCATAGGCCAGTTCAATGTCTGCCTCTGCCGCCTGCGGCAAGCTCCTGGGCTCTCTGTCCCCGTCCCACCAAATGGCCACTTCAGACCCAGCGATGGAGTCCACCACCCCCAAGAGGCCGTTGAACAAACCATCCTGATACCGGTTGACGGTTGCCACTACGGGGTCGCCAACCGCCACTGTTGCCAAAGGCCCAAGCCTTCGGGTCGACGTGGTCGTGCTTCTGGCTTCGAGTGATTCACCTTCGTTGATGGCTTCTACAGTGGCCTTTCGTGCTGCAATCACCATTAATTCACCCGTGGCTCGCAATTTCCGCTGCACTCGATCCATATCCCCCGTGGGGACCAGAAATACCCCCTTGGTCTGGCCAGACCATGTACCCAGTCGCGGCATTTGTCCTTGTCGAACCGAAGCGGCCACCTTGGGTATGTCGCTGTCGGCGGCCTGCCTAAGCACTTGAGTAAGCCTTGCAACACGACTGCCCTCGGCGACCACATCATGGAAGACCCGACCGATCCCCACCGGTGGAAGCTGTCCTTCATCACCTGCGAACAATAGCCTTGCGCCTTCAGGCAGGAGGCTGAGTAATTTGTGCAGACTGGGGGTATCGAGCATTCCGGCCTCATCCACCACTAGCAAGGACTTGGAAGTGAAGTCCACATCGGAGGTCGGTCGATTGAAGGCGGGGTTTCCTTCCTGCACCTTCTGACGCTCTAGCATGCCAATCAATCGGGCGATGGTGTAGGCCAACCGAGGTCGTGCAGAAGTCGATGCGCCTTTGGAGAGCGTCAGTGCGGCTTTACCAGCCAAAGCACCCATCACCACATCACCACCCAAACGCTCCCAGACTGTCGAAAGAACCTTCATCACCGTGGTCTTGCCCACCCCAGCACCGCCTTGCAATGCAGCTACTGGTAGTGTCAGCAACCGCACCACGGCAGAATGCTGTTCATCGGTGAGGGTCAAACCGGTTTCCAGCTCGGCGTCGTAGACCGCTGAATCCAAGGCCTGTCCGGACGGAATTGGCACGGTTGGAGCTGTGTTTTCCATGGCGAGCAATGCTGACACAACCTGATCCTCCAGCCACGCGGCACCGGGAGCCCGCAGCAAGTGCCCTATTCGGCGTAATGAGCCGTTTTCTGCGGCGAGGGCAAGGGTTGCTTCAGGGTCGACGCCGCGCTTCTCTAGGAGGCTCTTGACCGCTTCTTCTGTGGCAGCAGTGTCACCTTCGCTCAGCAACTCACGCCAGACGCTTTGGAGTGCCCCCATCAACCGGGCAGGGTGAGTATGCAGATCGGCACCTTCGCCGGTACTCCTGAGAAGTCGTTGCCCGATCCGATCCGCAGGCTTCCAATCCATCAGACATGCAGAAACATAGGGGTTGCGCTTGAGCCGGCCCACGGCATCAAAGCCCGCCATGAAGCGCCAGAGCTGACTGGCGATTCTGGATTCATTCACACCCAAGGTTTCGAGGAAGGTGAGGAATTGCACCTCGGCAGATCGCATCTGATCGGCACCGGCTTGGTTTGCCACAGCAGCATAAAGCTGCGCGGTGATTTTGGCAGCCAGAGCGGGTTTGCCAGGTTCAAGCAGCTTGGCCACTTCATCGACCCGACTGACGTCACTAAGCAAAGCTTGAAGTTCATGTCCAAAGGCGGAGACTAGGCGCTTGGCACGGGTATCACCAATATTGGGTAATCTTTCCAGCCATGGCCCCAAGAGGGAGCCAGGCGTTACCACCCGCTGCATGTGCTTGCTGTCGATTTGCACCACGGTCTTACCGAACCGATCGCGATGCTGATTGATCAGGCCTTTGACCTGGAAGGCATCACCCGGCAGCGGCTGAGTGTCATTACCAGCAAACTTGACCCGTATGGGCTGTCCGTCACTGAGTCGCCCGCCGAAGATGCAGCCACGATCCAACTGGGAAAGCACTTTCTCCACCACCACGGTGTCATCGAACGGGTAGGCAGAACCGGTCAATCGATTACTCCCACCATCATTCCCGAGTGGATCACATCAAGTTGGGCCTTGAGACGTGTGTTTTCAGCCTTGAGTGATTCGTTCTCAATAACGACGTCACGCAGCTTTTCGAGGAGTTCAGCAGTGGCAGACTGGGCCTCCACGGCAGCTTGGGCGCTGGCCTTGGCAGACTGGGCAGTCCGAACCATGCGGTCCTTGAGTGCTTTGTCGGCAGCATCAACCAAAAGCCTGGAACCAATTGGCATCAAGCCTTGTCCCTCAGCTACCAGATTGATCAGGCTAGTGAGTTCCTGTCGCTCATAGAGGTACTTTTCTTGGGTCTGCTTGAGGTCAATGGCCTGTGCCACCGCGCGCACGTTTACCTTCCCGTCAGGGGTGGAGGGCAGGGTCGGAGTACGCTGTTCCTCGGGCATGGCAAGGAATGCAGCCTCCATGCGCTCAAGATATTGCTCTAAATTTGCCTTCACGTTGGGGATGACGGATGGGCGGGGCATTAGCGATTTCCTTTCGGGAAGGGCGTGACCTTGCTGGCAGCACCGGCGCGCATCTGCTCCAGAAGGGCGTCGTATTTGAATTTCAACTCCGCCAAAGCCTTTTGTGCGTCTTGCAACTGCACCTCTGCATCTTGCAGATCCAGTTCCGTGGCGATGTGGACGTCTTGCAAGGCAAGATATTTGTGGCGCCAGTCTTCTGCGCGCTCAAAGGCAGAGCGTTGGACGTTCTTGCGCCCGACGACTTCCGTTTTTTTCAGCGACTCGACCCAGGCTTTGACATGCCTGCCCAGTTCCTTTTGCTTCGGGGCGAACAGGGTGGTTTCCGATATTTTGGCGCGCCGCGCCACCTCGTTCATGCTGACAGCTCCCCCGTTTTCGGGGTAGATGCCGTTGTTGGCCGCCATCTCCTTTCGGATGGTCACCATCGCCTCACGCACCTTTGCTTCCACTCCTGCTGTTCGTGCCTCGCCGCGCAGGCGTGCGGCCTCTTTGTGCGTTTCGCTCATGTGGCGGCCTCCAGAATTGCCCGTACCCCAGGCTTGGCACGCCACTTTGCACCGATGTCGTCGTAGCGCTTGAGTTCCTGATCCAACTGCTTCTTGTTGTGCGCAAAAGGGAGCCAATCGTTGCTGGCGATGCTCTCCTGCGCGTGCTGCACCAGAATGGGTATGACTCGCTCGGTGTCACGCCTGCCGGTCTTCTCCTCAATGTGGTTCCTGCACTCTGTCTGGCAGTTGCCCGCGACTATCGCGCCCTTCTTCTTGCTACACAGTCCGACTTCTTCGGCGGTCTTCGTGCAGATCACATGTGCACTGATGAGGCGTGCACTCTCACCGTTATTGGTCAACAGCACCGAGAGTTCACGCGCAGTATTGACTCCCCATTCCTTGCCGGTGCGATGCAGTTCTTCCTCATAGGCTCGCACAGAGTTTCGTAGTACCGGTGCACCGCCACCGCCATGTCCGCCATAAGGTAGTCCGCTGGGATCACGCAAAGCTGCGTGCATATCCTCTATCAGTGCCTGGCCACGCATGATCCGCAGCTCTCGCGTGATATCGTCGACCTCCTTGGCGAAGGCCCGGTCTGATTGCATGTAGCCCAGTGTCGTGGTCACATCATCGTGGCCGAGCAGCAGCATCAAGACTTTTTGACTGCCGTCGATGGCTAGGCCAGCCAGCCGCGCAAGGGTCTTGCGGAAGCGATGCGGGTGTAGGTTCTTGCCTCCTGGCTTATTGGTTAAACCGATGCGCAAGGCAAGAGTTTGAAGGTTTTCTCCATAAACTTCTAGTTTTTGTGTCGCGTCTGAATTACTACTTGCACCGAGCGATGCCCACAAATGGGTGCGATCGCTAAAGGCACCCTCCATCTCATCGGTATATTTGATGATTCTGGCTAGGCGCTCGCAAGCCTCAACGAGCTTCACTTGCTGAGCGAACACATCTACCAAGAAATCCGGAATCGGCCATTCGCGTTCCTTCCCAGAAAGGGCGCGTGAGGCTTTGTACGTCTTGCCGTTGGCGTAGGGCTGACCATCCCGTGCGAACTCCACGCAATCGCGCCCAAGCGTTGCCACCTCGCCCATGCGCGCAGCCATGACCAGCAGTGCCATCCAGATGTGTGCGCTTTGCAGAGAGACGGCCAAGGATTGGACGCTACTCCAATTTTTTGGTGGCCACTCGGCGTGGTCGTGTTGTAAGGGATCCGAACGAAGGTGTTTTCCGCGGTCGCTGCCATGCTTAAGGATGAACGGAGGTTTTTCAATCAACTGTCCGTTACGGTCATGCCAACTGTTGGCCGCGAAGTAGTTGATGACGCGTCGATTAATAGATTGGTTGTTGGCATTGACGGTTCCAAGTAGATCCGGGAGGTTCTCCAGGAGATGGATCAGGTTTGGGCCCAGGTCCTTGATCAGCCACAGCACTCGCGGGCCCATAGCTGCCAGGTAGTCATCCGGGATTGGAGGGAAAGGAATGCGTTTTTTCTCTGGTTGGCGTCTGTGCGGTATACCGAGCACCGCGGTTGACTTGCCCTTGAATTCCCGCGCTTCAGGCGCATCGGACCAGAAGCCAAGACTGCGCAACTGAGTCAGACGTTTAAGTTCGTTACGCATGTTTGCGTTTGCCCAGCATGTACGCAAATCTTCTGTCGTTAAGGCGGAGGTGAACTCTGTGCTGGAAGGGGCCGTGCTGTCCAATCTTGAGGTTGCCCCAAGTGCAACCAGTTTGGCGAATTGCCAATTCATTAATCGAGAAATCGTGCTCGCATCCAGCGATTTGAATTTCGCCGTTCCAGCCAATCCTGCAGGTCCCATACGCATGAGCAGAGCTAGACGAGTTAACCACAGCACGCCTTCATCCAGAAGAGCGTCGAGAGCAGATGATTCTGACGTCTCATTGGGCATGTAAGAGGCAATACGCCGGCGAAGGTCAACGCGACGCGAGTAGTTTGCCATATGTGGAACCATTGCCTCTGGGGTCTCCCAAATGCCAAACGTCACGCCGTGCCCCAGCATTGTCTGGCAGCGCCGGGCGCTGTCTATATCGAGGTTCTGCAAGCTTTCCAAAGGGAACAGCGCCTGTGCCTGGCTAAGCGTAATAGCTTGATAAGATGACAACGCCAAGGGCATATTATCTGGTGCGCTCATACCAACTCTAAGAGGTCAGGTGAGGAAGCCCAGGGCAGGCCGGGCACGTAATGATCTCCTGCGGCAATCGCCTGTGCCCATTTCTTGCGAGCCGTCAAGCCTTGGTTCAGATCAAACTTATGTAGTGCCATTAGGTTGTTCTTGAGTTCAATTTCATACATTTCCTCAATCCATGTTTCTATTGGCAGATATCCCTGTAACGCCCGCAGTTCCTCGGCGCGCATTGCGATGCCATTCAGCGATTCGGGCAAAAGCACGGCGTTTTCCAGGCACAAAAGGCAGCGCTGCACATCACAGTCTCTGTCAACAGTTGCCTTTATTTGAGAGGGTGGGTGGCGAGCATCCTTGCACGCCACGTTCATTCGGCTCTTTGGCAAGGTACGCGCCTCGGCGAGAAGCTTTTCCTGTTCAGGCGTCAGAGCCCCGTATCGGTACAAATGGGTGAGGATTGTCAAGTCGACCCGTCCTGAGTCCAGTTCTTCCACCAGAATGTTGAGGAAACGCCGCGCGGCGTCGCTCGCCTCCTGGTTCAGGATGTTGGTGTCAGAATAGCCACGGGAGGTGCCCAGCCGAGAATGGTTAAGTGCTTTCTTTACGTGGAGCATGTTGCCGTGGCTTGCGCGGTACACATAGTCGGCAAACCAAACTCGGAAGTCTTTCGCCGCGACATGGGGAACAGGCGCAAGTAGCTCTCGCCTGCTTTCTGCACGTCGAACATTGGTGGCTGCCCGCTGTATGTTCGTCAAATGAACCACCTCGTCTAAAAGAGTTGCCTGCTTTCCATTAACTTGGCCGCACTGCGAGGACTTTTCGTGTAACCAACTGACATTTCTACTTCGGTCGACATACAGCCACACGCTGCGCACTCCCTGCTCCAGAGTGCTCACCTTTGAAAACTGTGACGTGCGCGCTGAGTAGGCGGCATCGTCCAATTGCTTATATTTGAGCTTTTCTTGTTCGAGTTGCTGCTTGATAATTTGGCGCAATGGCTCCACACGCATCAGGTAGGTTTTGATCAGGTGGCCTGGGCCGTCTAGTGTCTTCCATTGACCAGTCACAATTTGTTCTTTGCCACCTGCACGTTCCTTTTCTCCAACCAGCTCGTAGGTCTCCGCGCTCAGCACGAAGCGCCGGTGGGGATCGTTGGGGTCATCTTTAAAGTGGTCGAACAGGAACTTCTTTGTGGCGTCCAGGGTCGTGAGCGTCGACGGGTTCCATCCGGTGCATACTAGGCACTGATGCCACACGGCCTCTGCATCCCAGTGATTTGGAAAGACGGACTCCCGTAAAGACATTTTGAAGTGTCCATTGGTATTGAGCGCCCAGGAAGGTATGCGATCGTGCACATCATCAGGTGTCGGTAATACCTTGCTGGTTACTCGCTGGATATGGTGCATGTACCTTACGTTGCGCCACAGTTCGACTTCCTGTGGGGCGTTTGGATTTGGGTCGCTTTGACTGAGCCTGTCGGAGCTTTCGAACCGCTGTAGCACCTTGCGGCATGTACTCCTGATTGCAAAACGGACTGCATTGCGGTGCTCCTGCTGCGGGATATGTTTTTGGGTGTCCGAGTCTTCGGGTGATTCCCAGTACGTCCGACGGAAACTGAGGGCCAAGCGGGTGTCGTCGACGAGGCGACGGAATAGTCCGAAGCGCTGACGGCCCATTCCGCTGCGATGGGCATATTCGCAATGCAACTGCGTTAGTAGACAGGCATCCTCGACCCGTGTCATGGGTTGGCCAGCCTTCGTTGCTGCCTTCTCAACTGCATCGAGGACCCGCCACCATTCGCGTAGCGCCTTCACGTAAGACTCTACGGTTTGACTTGCGGCATACGCAAGCGATTCTTCGATTGCGGGCACCAGTTGGTGGATGAGTTCTGGCCGACCGGAGAACGGTATGAATTTCATTCCGCCTCCATTCCTGTTGGTTGATTTTTCCTGGCCCGTGGCGAACGCGTGCAGGTTAACTTCACAGGGCTCAATCTCATGCTGTGTCCAGAACACCAGTGGATCGTCAGACTCTGGGGCGTCAACTCTGACCGGAAATGCCAGCGCAACGCCCGCGTGCTCCTTCAGGTGATCTTTGTTATAGGTGCGGATGCTCACTCGTTGTCCCCCTGGTCAATGTCTTCATCAATGAGCTGCTCCATATAGCTCTCATTGAAGTTCATGTTCACACCCAGACGGTCCGAAACCCATTGCAGGTAGATCATGGTGGTCTCAAGCGAGACGTGCCTGAGTTGGCGCTGGATCGTCAACTGGATGAATCCTTCGATGTTTAGCGTTAAAAGTTTTAGCGCAGAGGGATCTGCATTGTTCTTTATGGCGGATTCAACCAAATCCTTTTGCTCTTCAAGGTGTTTCCACAACATGCTGCAGGCCCAGAAGTCCCGCGCCAAGTGAGGCGACCAGCCATGCGGACGTTGAGCGCTTTTACTTCTCCAGAAATCGTATATTTTCTGCCCGGTGTAGCGCTCACCAGTGGCTGGATTGAGAAACAAATGAACAGCGTTGATGCGCAGGGTTTCCGCCTCACGGACGTTTTTTGCTTTGCGCAGTGCAATCGTCAGTGCCTTGGGCCGAACCTTTTGACGGTACTCGTGAAGCTTGAGCGCCATTGGCATGGGTAGGAGAATGTCGCCCTCGGGGCCAATCTTATCGCCATGGTCAAGGCCGTAGTCGTGTCCCTTAGTCTCGTATCTCAACTTGACACATACGGCCTGATGTTCGAGTGGTCTGTCTTGATTGACGATATCCCACTCATCTGTGTCTAGTGGCAGGGTATCCATACGCCATGCCGCTGCCTCCGCACGGCGTACGGCGGTTTCAAGGATGAGTTCAGCAATGAGGCCTTCAACAGCGCATTTTTCACGAACCCGCGTCAGCCACGCACCAATCTCCCGTTCATCGGGAAACCCAAGCCGTCGCTTGCTTTCCCTGACTTTCCCGCGCCGTGTTTCAACGGTCTTGGTCGCCCGAGCCCCGCTGCTCTCACGTTTGTCGACTACGAACGTCTTACGAACCTTCGGGATATGAAATGGTTCGCGCAGCCCTTTATCAACCGTCCATTGCAAGAACATGCAAGCAATTTCAACTCGTGAGTTGACTGTTTTTGCAGCTAATCTAGTGTTGTCGCGGGACCAACTGCCGGTACTCATTTCTCCCTGGTAGCCTTGGATCAAGTCGATTTTGTAATCGGCCTTGAGGGGGTCTTTGCCACGGGCGTGGCAATACTCAAGGTAGTTGGACAACCAGTGCGCGTAGTTGTGCATGGTGGCTCTGGTCGGCGGCATAGTTGATGCCTGCTCAAGCCCGCGCGTCCCGGCACTCCATTCGCCCAAGCCTAGATCAATGAGAAATTGATTGGCGATCCGGTGATAGCCGGGACGGCTATCCATGATGAAGGGGAGATGGGCGACCCGCCCGAAACCTCTACCTTCAAGGAATTTTTGAGATGGATAGACCACCCGATAGGGATAGTCAGTAGTGTGTTTTGAAACTTCCATGTAGTCTCATGCTACATGGAACTTCATTTTAAATCAACCTAAAAGGTTTGCCCCTGTAGCGCCCGCGTTGTCGCCACCCAGGGTGACGTAGTTCACCTTGCGGATATCCATCAGCTTCTTACCGCCCGAGTAGCTAATGGAGCTTTGCACGTCCTGCTCCATTTCTATCAGGGTATTGGCAAGCTTGCCCTTGATAGGCTCCAGAATGCGCTTGCCCTCGACGTGTTTGTACTCGCCCTTGTTGAAGTCGCTGGCAGAGCCGTAGTACTCTTTGAACAGCTTGCCGTCCACTTCGACCGTCTGGCCGGGGCTTTCCTCGTGGCCTGCAAACAGGGAGCCGATCATCACCATGGTGGCGCCAAAGCGGATGCTCTTGGCAATGTCCCCATGGTCACGGATTCCGCCGTCGGCAATGATGGGCTTGGTGGCCACGCGGGCGCACCACTTGACGGCCGACAGCTGCCAGCCACCGGTGCCAAAGCCGGTTTTGAGTTTCGTGATGCAGACCTTGCCGGGGCCAATGCCGACCTTGGTGGCGTCGGCTCCCCAGTTCTCCAGGTCAATCACCGCCTCGGGCGTGGCCACGTTGCCGGCGATGATGAAGGTGCTGGGCATCTTGCCCTTGAGGTAGATGATCATGTCGCGCACGCTGTCGGCATGGCCATGGGCGATGTCGATGGTGACGTACTCGGGCGTCAGGCCCAGCTCGGCCAGTGTGTCTACCGTGGCGTAGTCGGGTTTTTTGACCCCCAATGAGATCGAGGCATACAGCCCCTTGGCCTTCATGTCTTTGACGAACTGCACGTTGTCCAGGTCGAAGCGGTGCATCACGTAAAAGTAGCCGTTTTGCGCCAGCCATACGCATGTGGCTTCGTCGACAACAGTCTTCATGTTGGCTGGTACTACGGGAATGCGAAAGCGTCGCCCACCCAGTTCTACGCTGGCATCGCACTCCGAGCGGCTCTCCACGCGGCACTTGCGGGGTAACAGCAGGATGTTGTCGTAGTCAAAAATTTCCATGGTCCAAGCTCCTGATCAAATGAAACGCCAAACAAAGAATAGGCGCTTGGACGGGACCCGGCCATAAAAAAACCGGGTCCCAATTGCTTGGGCCCGGTGACCGATTGTATACAAAATCGGCGGATGTGGGAGGTTTTGTCAGATATGCCCGAGCAGGGCATCTTTGAGTTTCGCATCAGCAGGAGCTTCGCCCATCCAGACGCCCATGGCGGCGCGGAACAGCTCAGGCTCGCGCATGGGGTCGCCTTGCATCTTGCCGCCAATGTAGATCACCAGACCGGTAATCGGAATCCAGTCCATTGTCATGACCTCACCGGGTTTCAAAACACGGTTGGTCTTGAACACATTGCCGATGTTCATCATGCCTGGAATCAGCTTGGCCATGTCGCCCTTGGAAGACGAGGCTTCGACGCTGCGACTCAGCATCTTGAGGATCGGGCCAGTGTCGACCTCGCGGATGGCGGTCACGACCAACCGCTTGGGACCGGGCGTGGCACTGAGTGCATCGAGCGTGGTGAACTTTTGTTTGGCGTAAATCCGGGCCGAGTAATGGGGCGTTTTGCCATTCGAAACAATGCCCGCACCGTTGAGCAGCAGGGTGTTGTTGTAGATCGTCAGGCTGTCTTCGAACTTGACGCCGCCAATGTCCAGCGTGGCTGCATAGCCGTGGGATGCCAAGAGCACTGAGGCCAAGGCAACTTGAAGAAATCGTAAAAGTCTGGAAGAGAATGTCATTCAGCGTAGAGCCTTAACATGGTAGAGCGGGGCCATGATACTGGCTGGATACCGCTTTTGGCGGCCATTGGGGAAGACACCTAGACGTCTGAAACAGCGTTGACGCACGCCTTTCTACAATTGGGTATGTTCTCTACCCCTGCTGGCGCTGTCACGGCGTCGTCCCCCCTTCTTTCCACACTCAATTCCGAGCAGTGTGCGGCCGTTACCTTACCTGCAGAACACGCACTGATTCTGGCCGGAGCCGGGTCGGGCAAGACGCGAGTGCTGACCACGCGGATTGCCTGGTTGTTACAGAGCGGTTACGTAGCCCCGGGCGGTATTCTGGCTGTCACGTTTACCAACAAGGCGGCCAAGGAGATGATGACGCGCCTCAGTGCCATGTTGCCAGTGAATGTGCGTGGCATGTGGATCGGTACCTTCCATGGCCTGTGCAACCGCTTCTTGCGTGCGCATTTCAAAATGGCCAACCTGCCGCAGGCCTTCCAGATTCTGGACACGCAGGACCAGCTCAGTGCGATCAAGCGCCTGTGCAAGCAAAACAATATTGACGATGAGCGTTTTCCGGCCAAGCAGATGCAGTGGTTTATCAGTGGCTGCAAGGAAGACGGACTGCGCCCCAATATGGTGGAGGTGCGCGACGACGAGACCCGGCGCAAGGTCGACATCTACCAACTGTATGAAGAGCAGTGTCAGCGCGAAGGCGTGGTCGACTTCGGCGAACTGATGCTGCGCTCCTACGAGTTACTACGCGATAACGATCCGATTCGTGAGCACTACCAGCGCCGATTCCGCCACATCCTGATTGACGAGTTCCAGGATACCAATAAGTTGCAGTACGCCTGGATCAAGATGTTGGCCGGGCAGGGCAGCGATGCCAGCCCCGACACCCCCGGCGGCGCTGTGATCGCCGTGGGCGACGATGACCAGAGCATCTACGCCTTTCGCGGCGCGCGCGTGGGCAATATGGCCGACTTTGTGCGCGAGTTCAACGTGCAGCACCAAATCAAGCTGGAGCAGAACTACCGCAGCTACAGCAACATCCTGGACTCGGCCAACGCGCTGATCAGCCACAACAGCAAACGCTTGGGAAAGAACCTGCGCACCGACCAGGGCCCCGGCGAGCCGGTGCGGGTGTATGAGGCGCCCACCGACTTCGCCGAGGCGCAATGGATGGTGGAAGAAATGAAGCAGTTGGTGCGCGACAACGGCACCGAGGCCGGTTACGCGCGCAAGGAGATCGCCGTGCTCTACCGCAGCAATGCGCAAAGCCGGGTGATAGAAACCGCACTCTTCAACGCCGCCATGCCATACCGCGTGTACGGCGGGCTGCGCTTTTTCGAGCGGGCCGAAATCAAGCACGCGCTGGCATACCTGCGCCTGCTGGAGAATCCCAATGACGACACCAGCTTTATGCGCGTGGTGAACTTTCCGGCCCGTGGCATCGGTGCGCGCAGCCTGGAGCAACTGCAGGACGTGGCGCGGGCCACCGGGTGTTCCTTGCACGATGCCGTCAGCGCCGTGCCGGGGCGCGCTGGTGCCGCAGTGGCGGGCTTTGTCGCCAAGATCGATGTGCTGCGCGAGCAAACCCAGGGCATGAACCTGCGCGACATCATCGCCCAGATGCTGGAGCACAGCGGACTGATCGACCACTACAAGGCCGACCGCGAAGGCGCCGACCGGCTGGAGAATCTGGACGAATTGGTCAATGCCGCAGAGAGCTTTGTCATGCAGGAAGGCTTTGGCCGCGATGCGGCCGCCATGCTGGTGGCAGGTGCGGGCCAAAGCCCGGTGAGCCAGGGGCTGGACCCGGATGCGACCGACTTGGCACTTGCGGGGGATGTGATCGGTGATACCGGTGAAACCCTGTCGCCGCTGGTCGCCTTTTTGACCCACGCGGCACTGGAGGCGGGCGACAACATGGCGCAGGCCGGGCAGGACGCCATCCAGTTGATGACGGTGCACTCCAGCAAGGGCCTGGAGTTTGACTGCGTGTTCATTACCGGCATGGAAGAGGGCCTGTTCCCGCACGAGAACTCGATGAACGACCGTGACGGCCTGGAGGAAGAGCGCCGCCTAATGTATGTGGCCATCACCCGGGCGCGCAAGCGCTTGTACCTGAGCCACTCGCAGTCGCGCATGCTGCACGGCCAGACGCGCTTCAACATGAAGAGCCGCTTTTTTGAAGAGTTGCCCGAGGCCTGCCTGAAGTGGCTGACACCCAAGCACCAGAACTTTAGCCGGGGCTGGAGCGCCGATACTGCTATGCATTCAGGAGCGGCTTACTCCAGTTCTACGGGGGCTACCGGCTCATTGGGCCAAACCGTTCCGCGCCGGGATGCATCCCAGCACGGCCTGCGGTTGGGCATGTTGGTGTTCCACGCCAAGTTTGGCGAGGGCACGGTGCTGACGCTGGAAGGTGCGGGGGACGATGCGCGGGCTCAAATCAACTTTCCCCG
>CAINUX010000061.1 GCA_903853895.1 uncultured beta proteobacterium
ATCTGAAAGACGTTCTTGGCCAGGTCGATACCAAATGTGATAACTTGCATAGCGGACGCTCCTTTCGCTTGGGTGGTTGTTACGCCCCCACTTTGGCACATTCGATGCCGTTAAGGAGGGAGCGTCCATCCCATTGGATACTCGGTCCACCGGCCCCGCCAAACACGCAGCGTATCGACCCTATAGGGCCTTGCGCCCCAGCAGACCCCCGATGCGGCGCACCAGCCATTTGGGTGTGCCGCGCGAGGCAATCATGGCGGCCTGGTTGATGACACCGGGCACGCAAATGGCGTCACCCTTCATGGTCGCGGCAAACGCCATGTCGGCCACATCCTGTACCTCACCGACCAGAAAACCCGGCAACTGACCGAGCTTGTCATTGGCCCCGGCCGCCTGCGTCAGCATATTGGTGGCTGTGATGCCCGGGCACAACGTGGTCACGGTGACACCGGTGCCGCGCAATTCCTCGGCCAACGACTCGGACAGCGACAGCACATAGGCTTTGCTGGCGGCATAGCTGGCCAGCGTGGGCACCGGCTGGAAGGCTGCGACCGAGGCCACATTCAACACCCGCCCGCTGCCGCGCTGCACCATGCCCGGCACAAAGGCGCTCAGCATGGCGGTCAGACCGGAAATATTCAGGTCAATGATGGCTTGGTGGGCCGCGTGGTCAATGGAGGTGAAAGCCCCCTGCTCCAGCACACCCGCGCAGTTGACCAGAACGTCCACGCCGCGGTGTTTGCCCGATAGTGTGGCCAGTAACTGCGCCGCCGCGCCGGGCTTGGACAGGTCGGATGGCTGCACGCTCACCGCCACTCCGTATTTGCCGGCCAGGTTTTCGGCCAGCGTTTTCAGCTTGCCCTCACTGCGCGCCACCAGAACGACATCGTGCTTGGCGGCCGCAAAGCAGCCCGCCAGCGCCTCGCCAATGCCGGACGATGCGCCTGTGATCAGCGCGGTGGGTCTGAACGAAGAAGTAGAAGTGCTTTTCTTGGGCATGGTGAGTCCTTATTCAACCTGTAGTGTCATGCCGGCCAGGCGCAGGCGCTGCACCAGCACATCGCCCAGGCCGCTGGCCGGGGTCAGCAAGCCACCGTGCTGACGCCCGCCCGGCAGCTCATCCAGTTGCAACGCCAGCGCCAGCGCCGACTCGCACAGCATCTTGGTGGTGGCGCGGTTGCCGGGGTCGCCCTTGTCGGCAATGACACCCCGCACCATCTTTCCGCTGGCACTGTGGCCGACCCACTGGGCCCGAAACGAGCCGCCGTCCATGCTGGCCTCGGACGGTCCCGCCCCCGGCGGCGGGGCCAGTCGCTGCGCCAGCTTGCGCACCAGCCCCAGGCGCAGGGCGGCCTGTGACGTGAACGAGCCCACACTCAACGTCGTGGCGGCCAGCGCAGCGGCCGGGCCTTTACCCAGACGCAGATACTCCTGGTAGGCATAGCCCTCGGCGTAGCCCAGCAAGGCCGCACTGCGCCGCACCACGCGGGTGTTGATGGTGGACATCATGAAGGGCCCCAGCCACGCAGAAAAGTCCGCGTCATGGCGTGGCCCTAGTGGGTCCGCATGTGCGGCGGCATTGGCCGGACGCATGCCCTCGGGGTTGAGCAAAAAGGGATCCGCCATGGCATCCGACTGGCCCGATGCCAGCATGTTGAACAGCGAGGCCAGCGTGCCACCATTGAAGCCACCGCGTATGCTGAAGGCCACCTTGACGGCGGTGCAAGCCTCACCATATCGCGCCCACATCGCCTCGTTGGCCAGACGCGCGCTGAGGTCGGACGGAATGGAGTCAAAACCGCAGAACGGGATGATGCGTGCGCCTTTGCGCTCTGCCTCCGCATGGTGGCGGTCGATCAGGCCCTTGACCCACGGCGTCTCGCCGGTGATGTCCACATAGTGCGTGCCGTGGCGCACACAAGCCGCCACCAGTTCGCTGCCGTACAGGGCAAAGGGACCGGCAGTGCTGAGGACTACGGCGGCGCTGCGCGCCAGAGTGTCCATGGCCCGGGCGTCATGCGCCTCGGCCACCAGCACGCCCACCGTGGGCGCACCGCAGTCCTTGCGCACCGCCTCTAGCTTGTCGGCTGAGCGTCCGGCAATCGCCCACTTCAAGCCCAAGGCCTTGACCTGCGGGTGGCGGGCGAAATAGGCCACGGTCTGGCGGCCCACAAAGCCGCTGGCGCCATACAGCACGACGTCATACTTTCGGGATTCTTTGCCTGTGGCCATGGGTCTTCCTTTGTAACTAGAGCCGAGCATAGACGCAAACAATCCCGCGTGTCGCCCGGGGTCTGTCACATTGGCAACGCCCGCGGCCGACAAGGCGGGCTACCATCCGCCTCCCATGCAGAGCGCTTGCCGACTGCACCCTGATTGCACCTTTATCACCCCCTTGTGGAGCCTGTCCCATGTCCCTCGCCAACCTTGTCAACCACCAGATCCGCCTTGCCGCCCGCCCGGTGGGCATGCCCAAACCCACCGACTGGAGCCACACCAGCGAGCCCGTGGCGGAACCCGCTGAGGGCGGCGTCACGCTGAAAACTCTGGCCCTGTCGCTGGACCCCGCTATGCGCGGCTGGATGAACGAAGGCAAGAGCTACATCCCCCCGGTCGGCATTGGCGAAGTCATGCGCGCCGGTGGTGTGGGTGTGGTGATTGCTTCCAAAAACGATAAATTCGCCGTCGGCGACACCGTGAGCGCCGGCTTTGGCGTGCAGGAGTACGTCACCTTGGGCCAGGACGAAATCAAGCGCACCGGCGTGGCCAAGATCGACCTGCGTGCCGGCACCCTGACCCAGTGGCTCAACGTGCTGGGCATGCCCGGCATGACCGGCTACTTTGGCCTGATGGATGTGGGCATGCCCCAGGCCGGTGAAACGGTCGTGGTGTCCGGCGCCGCCGGTGCCGTGGGCCAGACCGTGGGCCAGATGGCCAAGATCAAGGGCTGCCGCGTGGTCGGCATTGCCGGCGGTGCCGCCAAGTGCGAATGGGTGGTCAAGGAGCTGGGCTTTGATGCCTGCATCGACTACAAGGCCGGCCCCGGAGCCGTGCGCGCCGGTTTGAAAGAACACTGCCCGAAAGGCGTGGATATCTACTTCGACAACGTCGGCGGTGAAATCCTCGACGACGTGCTGGCCAAGATCAACCGCAAGGCCCGCATCATCATCTGCGGCGCCA
The DNA here is from genome assembly GCA_903853895.1 of uncultured beta proteobacterium. Lineage (GTDB taxonomy): Bacteria > Pseudomonadota > Gammaproteobacteria > Burkholderiales > Burkholderiaceae_C > Allorhodoferax. The sequence goes on from CAINUX010000061.1 coordinate 3,181, forward strand.
TCAGCCAGTACAACAACACCACGGCCATCCAGGGCCCCAAGAACTACCTGAGCCTGCTGGTCAACCGCGCCCGCATGGAAGGCATCGTGGTGTTCGACTACGCCGACCGCTACCACCTGGCCATTGCCGAGATGGCGGGTTACATCAAGGACGGGCGCATGAAGAGCAAGGAAGATGTGGTCGTGGGCCTGCAGACCTTCCCAGAGACCCTGCTCAAGCTGTTCAATGGCGAGAACTTTGGCAAGCTGGTGCTGGAAGTGGCGAAGAGTTGATAGGCGCGTACCCCAAGTAGGCGCAGTACGCTACGTTATTGATAGCGTACTACGTATATTCCACGGGGGCTAGTGACCACTTTTACATGAAAAATCAAGGGGTGCATCTAAATATACCCATATTGGGTATATTTAGCCTTGTGCTGACAACCAACTGATTGCCGACTGGCTCCCCTACTCCTGCTTCGGGGCCCCTGTGTCTAGCAACGCTAGCTAGTTCGCGCTTGCGTGCGGTAGACCACGGTGACAACTTTGACAGAGTCTTACATTTGCATGCAGCAATTGCTGCGAAGCAATGGTAGAACCCATAGGGCTACCCTACCGGGATCGTTGTCAGGAAAACACATGAACAAAACCCTCATAGCCTTCGCGCTTGTCGCATGCGCCGTGGCACCCACGTTTGCGCAAACCAATGTCGGTGTGTCCATCGGCATCCACCAACCAGGCGTCTATGGACGCATTGATATCGGCAACTTCCCACAGCCGCGCATCGTCTACCCGCAGCCGGTCGTCATCGTGCAGACCCCGATGGCGGTCTACCAGCAACCGGTCTACCTGTATGTGCCACCGGGTCATCAGAAAAACTGGGCCAAGCATTGCAGACGCTATAACGCCTGTGGTCAGCCCGTCTATTTTGTGCAAGAAGACTGGGTGCGAGAACGATATGAGGAACGCCACGACCGCGGCGACCAGGGCCATGGCAAAGGCCATGGAAAAGGCAGAAAGAACAAGGATTAGCGCTACTCCAGCAACGCCGCATACACCAGATTGCGAAACAGCGGCCGGTAGTAGTCCCGCTGGTTCGGCGCCTGGATCATCATCAAGGCGAAGAAATCCTTGGCAGGGTCAACGAAGAAGGTGGTCCCCGCAATACCGCCCCAGTAGTACAGCCCCTTGGAGCCAGCCATGGCGGATACGCCCTCCCCTAGACGCACGGCAAAGCCCAAGCCAAAGCCATGGCCCGGTGGCAGCAGCTCGCCGGAGCGACCGGCGCGGTGCACACCGATTCCGCCCAAATGGTCGGCCGTCATGTAGCGCACGGTGGCGTTGCTGAGGATGCGCTGGCCGTCCAGCGCGCCGCCGTTGAGCAGGCACTGCAGGAAGCGCGCATAGTCGGACGATGTGGACGCTAGCCCGGCACCACCGGCTTCCAGGGCCACGCCCTGGCGCACGTCAATCAGGCGCAAGGCGATGCCGCCGTCCGGGTCTTTCTCAAACGGCTCGGCTATGCGGTGGTGTTTGTCCGGCGGCACCACAAAGCTGGTGTCCACCATGCCCAGCGGGCCTAGGATGTTGTCTTGCAGGAAGGCGCCCAGGGTCTGGCCGCTGACCACTTCGACCAGGGCGCCCAGCAGATCGGTGGCGCGGCTGTATTCCCAGACCGTGCCGGGCTCAAACTGCAGCGGGATGGCGGCCAACGCCTGCGCGAATTCGCGGTTCGTTCGGTCGCGCGAGGCCAGTTGAGCCTGAGCGTACTGGCGCTGAATGGGCTCGGTACCCAAAATTTCGTAGGTCAGGCCGGAGGTGTGGCGCAGCAGGTCCTGCACGGTGGGTGCGGTGCGCGGGCGGTGCTGCAGGGCGTGGCCGTTGATGTGCGTCGTGAGTTTGACGTCAGCAAACTCCGGCAGGTGCTGGGCGACAGTGTCGCTGAGCAGCAACTGCCCGCGCTCCATGAGCATCATCACCGCCACCGACACGATGGGCTTGGTCATCGAGTAGATACGGAAGATGGAGTCCAGCCCCATGGGCACGCTATTCGATGGGTCCTGCTGGCCCACGGTCTCGTGCAGCAGCACTTGGCCACGCCGGGCGATCAGGGCCACGGCACCGGGCAGGCGGGCCCTGCCCACCTCGGACTGCAGCACCTCCACCAGACGGCGGGTGCGTTGCGGGCAAAAACCCAAGTCCTTGGCCGAACCCAGGGGTAGCGATTTGGCAGAGGTCATGCGCCGGGTCCTGCCTGGGCATAGCGCTGGCGCGCCAATGCCGCACCTTGGGCCAGGGCTTCGAGCTTCTTCACGGCCACGTCGCGGCTCATGGGCGCCAGGCCGCAGTTGGTACACGGGAAAATTCGGTTGCGCGGAAGATATTGCAGCGCGACGCCAATCGTGTCGGCCACCTGCTCCGGCGTTTCAATCACGTCGCTAGCGACGTCGATCACGCCCACCATCACGTCCTTGTCTTTGAGCAGGGCCATCAGGTCGGGCGGCACATGCGAGTGGTAGCACTCCAGGCTCACTTGCTGGATGGAACTGGCAGCCAGCGCCGGGAACACCTGCGCGTATTGGCGCCACTCTTGGCCCAGGGTTTCCTTCCAGTCGGTGTTGGCCTTGATGCCATAGCCGTAGCAGATGTGCACGGCGGTGGTGCAGGTCAGGCCCCGCGCAGCGATCTCCAGCGCCTTGACGCCCCAGTCCGCCGCGTCCTGCATGTAGACATTGAAGGCCGGCTCATCAAACTGGATGATGTCCACGCCGTCGGCTTGCAGGGCCAGGGCTTCCTGGTTCAGCAACTCGGCAAACGCAAAGGCCATTTTCTGTTTGTCACCGTAAAACCGATCGGCCACGGTGTCGACAATGGTCAGCGGGCCGGGCAAGGTGAACTTGAGTTTCTTTTTGGTGTGGGCGCGGGCCAGTTGCGCCTCGAAGGCGTGCACGCGGCCCTTGAGCCGCAGTGGTGCCACCACCTGGGGCACCATGGCCTTGTAGCGGTCGTTGCGGATACCCATCTCGACCTTGTGCTCGAAGTCAATACCTTCCACCTGCTCCAGGAAACCGTGCACAAAGTGCTGGCGCGACTGCTCGCCATCGCCCACGATGTCCAGCCCCGCGTCCTCTTGTTCCTTGATCCACAGCAGCGTGGCATCCGCCTTGGCTTGCTGCAGTTCGGGGCCAGCGAGCTTCCACTGGGGCCAGAGCTTCTCGGTTTCCGAGAGCCAGGAGGGTTTTGGCAGGCTGCCTGCGATGGCGGTTTCAAACATGGTTGTCTCCAGAAGAAGTGGAAAGAGGGCGGGGTACTGGCACGGGCTCTCGCTGGTAATCGGGAAACTTTGCGCCGCAGTGCAAACAAAAATTGGCCTCCGGCGCATGGCCTTCGGTCAGGCACTCGTGGCAGGTGCGGGTGGTGTTTGGGCCGGTGCGGCGCTGGGCGGTCATTTCTGCCGTCACGATACCGGTGGGCACGGCCAGCGTGCCCCAACCCAGCAGCATCATGACCGACGCAATCAGGCGACCCAGGTCGGTCTTGGGCGTGATGTCGCCAAACCCGACGGTGGTCATTGTGGTGATGGCCCAGTAGACCGAGGTGGGAATATTGGTGAAACCGTGCACTGGGCCTTCCACCACATACATCAGAGTACCCATCACCAGCACAATCATCAGCACCGCCGACAGAAACACCAGAATCTTGCGACGACTGGCCCGCAGCGCGGCGCCCAGTGACTGGAATTCCGCCATATAGGCCGTGAGCTTGAACACGCGGAATACCCGCAACAGCCGCAGCACGCGCACGTCGATCAGCGCATGCACTTCCGGCACTATCAGGGCGATGTAGGTGGGCAGCAGGGCGGCCAGGTCTATTAGCCCGTAAAAGCTCAGCGCATACCGCGCCGGATGGCGCACGCACAGCAGGCGGGCCACATACTCCAGCGTGAAGGCGGCGGTAAACACCCACTCCAGCACACCAAACGCCAGGTCGTAACGCGCACCCAGCGTCTGCACGCTGTCCAGCACCACGACCAGCACACTGGTCAGGATGACGGCAATCAGCCATTGGTCGAACAACCGCCCGGCCCGCGTGTCGGCCTCAAAAATGATGGTGTAGAGCCGTAAGCGCCAACCGGTCAAAGGCTTGCCAAGCGAATCATCCAACGAGTCCAAAATTACGTCCCTTCTGCTTCCTGCAGTGTGCGCCACATCACTTTGCCGGCACCGCTTTTGGGCAGTGCGTCGACAAACTGCACCACCCGCGGTACTTTGTAGACTGCCATATTCTCGCGGCACCAGGCCACAATCTCTGGCTCGGTCACCAAATCCCTATGGGTGGACCGCAAGACCACCACCGCCTTGACCGATTCACCCCGGTAGCTGTCCGGGGTGGAGATGATGCAGGCCTCCTGGATGGCGGGGTGGCGGTACATCAATGCCTCCACCTCGGCCGGCCAGACCTTGAAGCCCGAGGCATTGATCATGCGTTTGAGCCGGTCGGTCAGGAAGAAGTAGCCATCCTCATCGACGCGCCCCAGGTCACCGGAACGGAAAAAGCGCTTGCCGTCGATGTCGATGAAGGACGCCTCAGTGGCGTCGGGCCGCTTCCAGTAGCCCCGAAAAACTTCTGGCCCATGAATGACGATTTCGCCGGCTTCGCCCACCGGCATTTCCTGCAAGGTGTCGGGGTCGATGACGCGGGCGTCCGTGCCCATGAACGGAATGCCCAGGCACTGCTGCTTGGGTGCATCCGGCGGGTTGGCGTGGGATGGCGCGGCCGTTTCGGTCAGCCCATAACCTTCCACATAGCGCAGGTCAAACTGCTCCAGCAGGCGCTGGGCCACGGCCTGCGGCATGGCGGCGCCGCCGCCGCCGATGTAGGTCATGCTGGAAAGATCGTAGCTGCCAAAGTGGGGGCTGGCCATGAGGTCGATCACCATGGTGGGAATGTTGGTCCAGTGCGTCACCTTCCAGCGTGAGATCAGCCGCCCGGCCAAGTCGCGGTCCCAGCGAGGCATGACGACCAGCGTCGCGGCGCCCCGTATGCTGGTGTGCAGGACGCTCACCATGCCAGTGATATGGAACATGGGCACCACCACCAGCACTACGTTTTCGGCGCAGCCATTGCCCCACAGGCCGCTGGCCACGGCGTTATGCATGATGCTGCTGTGCGGGTGCATGCAGCCCTTGGGCAAGCCGGTGGTGCCGCTGGTGTAGGGAAGGATGGCCAGGTCGTTGGGGCCGACCAGCAGCTCTGGCAACCCGCCACCCGCAGCCAGGGCTTGATTCCAGTCAATGACGTGTCCGCCTTGCACTGCGGGCAACGGGTGGCGCGTCAACAACCAGTCGTTCCAGGCGTCGGGGGGCGCGTCGTCGCCGGCCACCTGGGCGTCAAACGCATCGGCAAAGTGCGTCACCACCAGATGTGCCAGGCGGTCCTTGGGCGCCAGTGCGTCGCTGGCCCTGGCCAGTTCAGCTGCCAGATCGGCGGTGGTAATGGCGACTTTGGCATCCGGATCGGTGATGTAGTGTTTGAGCTCCTCCGCGCGGTTCATCGGGTTGACCGGCACCACCACGGCGTTGGCCCGCAGGATCGCAAAGTGCGCAATGATCAGCTGCGGGCAGTTTTGCATGCACAGCATGACCCGGTCACCCTTTTCGACACCTAGCCCCCGTAAACATTGGGCGAGTCGCTCTGCTTTTTGTAGCAGTTGTGCGTAGGTCAGCACCGTACCAAAGAACACCAGCGCAGCCTTGTCAGGGTAGCGCCGGGCGCTGGTCTCCAGGTTGTCCCACAGCGACGTCGCCGGAACGGTAATGGCATGGGGTAGCCGCTTGGGCCAGAACTTGAAATGGGCGCGCACCGAAGATCCTCGGAAAAAGTGACCTGCGAAGACTAGCGCCCCAACGCTTCGACCGCATCCGGGTAGGCCCCAACAGAACCCCAATCCAGTCGCCTGCGAGACCCGGCGGGCACAAAAATTGCGACGCCTCAATGTTCCGTCCGGAACCGCCCCTGTATTGGGGCATGCGAATTTTGCATGATGTCCCCGTGTAAACCCATGGGTCCGATTGCTTGCAAGGGACTACCATCACCGGGTTGGTTCCGGACACGTTTTTGCAACACGTTATCCGCTTTCGATTCAACATCAACCGAAGATCAATTAGGACATGACATGAAAAAACATCTGTTTGCCATCGCCGCCGCTACTGTTGCTGCCACTCTAGTTCCCCTTGCTGCGCAAGCACAGGCGGTCGATACCATCGCCAAGGCCAAGGCGTCTGGCACCATCACCATGGGCGTGCGCGACTCGTCCGGCGCGTTGTCGTATACCTTGGGCGACGGCAAGTACGTGGGCTACCACGTCGAGATTTGCCAACGCATTGTGGCCAACGTCGAAAAGGCTGCCGGCAAGAAGCTGGAAATCAAATACCTGCCCGTCACCTCCCAAAACCGCATTCCCTTGGTGCAAAACGGCACGGTCGATATTGAGTGCGGCTCCACCACCAACAACGCCACACGCCAAAAGGATGTGTCCTTTGCTGTCACCACTTACGTGGAAGAAGTGCGTATCGCGGTCAAGGCCAACTCTGGCATCACCTCCATCAAGGAGTTGAATGGCAAAAACGTTGCAACTACCACTGGCACTACTTCGGTGCAAACGCTGCGCAAAAACGAACGCGCAACCGGCATTGACTTCAAGGAAGTGTTTGGCAAGGACCACTCGGACAGCTTCCTGCTGCTGGAGTCGGGGCGTGCCGAAGCCTTTGTGATGGACGGACAGATCCTGGCAGGCAATATCGCCACAGCCAAAAACCCCGCTGACTTCAAGATTGTGGGCGAAGTGCTGAGCGTGGAGCCTATCGCCATCATGATGCACAAGGACGATGCAGGCTTCAAGAAGCTGGCGGACGACACCATCCGTGAAATGCAAAAGTCTGGCGAACTGGCCAAGGTGTACGACAAATGGTTCGTGCAGCCCATTCCACCCAAGAACACCAAGGTCGGCCTGCCCGCAAGCGAGACCACCAAGGCAGCCTGGGCTAACCTGAACGACAAGCCGATGGAAGATTACGCCAAGAAGTAATGGCGATTTGACGGCCCCAGAACACCCGCATCAGATGGATCTGATGCGGGTTTCTTTCAGCCGAACGCCACTGAATTGGCGTAATCTCGCGGGTGTGCAACACCCCAGGAAAATCTAGATCAGGAGAGTCTTCTATGGCGTGGGATTGGCAGGTATTTCTCAATGACGATGGCAGCGGGGGGAGAACCTACCTTCAGTGGATGATGGACGCATGGGGCTGGACCCTGTCAGTGGCCGGCAGTGCCTGGGTTATCGCCATGGTGGTCGGCGCCCTGATCGGCACCTTGCGCACACTGCCCAACAGCCCGTGGCTGGTGCGTTTGGCCAATGTATGGGTTGAACTGTTTCGCAACATCCCGCTGCTGGTGCAAATCTTCCTGTGGTACTTTGTGGTGCCCAAAATTTTCCCGGTCACGCAGGGAATACCCAGTTTTGTCCTGGTCGTTTTTGCATTGGGCTTCTTTACCTCGGCACGGATTGCCGAGCAGGTACGGGCCGGCATTCAGTCCCTGCCCAAGGGTCAGCGTTACGCCGGTATGGCCATGGGCTTCACCACCACGCAAACCTACCGCTACATCATTTTGCCCATGGCGTTTCGCATCATCCTGCCGCCACTGACCAGCGAATCCATGAACCTGTTGAAAAATTCATCGGTTGCTTTTGCCGTGTCCATCGCAGAACTCACGATGTTCGCCATGCAGGCGCAGGAAGAAACCTCGCGCGGCATCGAGATCTACATCGCGGTGACCGGCCTGTACGCCATCTCGGCGTTTGCCGTGAACCGTGCCATGGCCTTTGTGGAAAAGAAGGTTCAGATTCCGGGTTATGTCGTCGCCGGTGGCGTTGGCGGGGGGCATTGATATGGGCGGACTCGACCTTAGCTTCGTTAGCTGGGACATCATCAGCAAGTTTGTGCTGGGTGGCTTTATGTTCAGCGTCAATCTGACCGTGGTGGCGACGCTCGGCGGCATCCTGTTTGGCACGATTTTGGCCCTGATGCGGCTGTCAGGCATCAAACCCTTGACCCTGGTGGCAACCTTCTATGTCAATGGCATGCGCAGCGTACCGCTGGTCATGGTGATCTTGTGGTTCTTCCTGCTGGTACCTTTGATCACCGGACGTCCGGTGGGGGCTGAACTTTCAGCGACCGTGACGTTTATCGCGTTCGAAGCTGCGTACTTCAGCGAAATCATGCGGGCCGGCATCCAGTCCATTCCACGTGGACAGGTCCATGCCGGACAGGCATTGGGCATGACCTATTCGCAAAACATGCGACTGGTGGTCTTGCCGCAAGCATTCCGCAACATGCTGCCGGTGCTGCTGACGCAAACCATCATCCTGTTTCAGGACACGTCGCTGGTGTATGCCATCGGCGCCTATGACCTGCTCAAGGGCTTTGTCACGGCGGGCAAGATCTATGGCCGCCCGGAGGAAGCCTACATCCTGGCTGCCATCGTGTACTTTGCGGTGTGCTTCGGTCTGTCGGCACTGGTCAAGCGCCTGCAGAACAAGATCGCCATCATCCGTTGACCCTCTGTTAACCCATTCGAACACATCCCATGATCAAGATTGACAACATCTCCAAGTGGTACGGCCCGGTTCAGGTTCTGAACAATTGCTCCGTCACCATTTCAAAAGGCGACGTGGTGGTGGTTTGCGGCCCGTCGGGCTCCGGCAAATCCACCCTCATCAAGACCGTCAATGGCCTGGAACCCGTGCAACAGGGCAAGATATTTGTGGACGGCACCGAGCTGCAGGCACCCACGACCAACCTGCCAAAACTGCGCAGCAAGGTTGGCATGGTGTTCCAGCACTTCGAACTCTTCCCCCATCTCAGCGTGACCGAGAATCTGACGATCGCCCAGATCAAGGTCTTGGGCCGCTCGCCAGACGAAGCCAAGGTACGCGGCCTGAAGATGCTGGACCGCGTAGGCCTGATGGCGCACAAGGACAAGTTCCCGGGCCAGCTGTCCGGCGGCCAGCAACAGCGCGTCGCGATTGCCCGCGCGCTGTCCATGGACCCCATCGTGATGCTTTTTGACGAGCCCACCTCGGCACTGGACCCGGAAATGGTCGGCGAGGTGCTGGACGTCATGGTGACACTGGCCAAAGAAGGCATGACCATGATGGTGGTCACCCATGAAATGGGATTTGCCCGCAAGGTGGCCAACCGCGTCATCTTCATCGACGTGGGGGGCAAGATTCTCGAAGACTGCTCCAAGGAGGAGTTCTTCAGCCACCCCGAGAACCGGCAACCCCGCACCAAAGACTTCCTCAGCAAGATCCTGCAGCATTAGGTCTCTGATAGAGGAGCATCCGCATGAACGCGACCAGAAGCAAATCCATCTCCACACGGTTGACTGTTGGGTTTGGAGGCATTCTGATCTTGCTCATTGCGGTTGCGGCGGTCGGCCAGATATCGGCCAAGGCCGTGCAAAAACGCATGCAGGAAATCACCGGGGTCAATGCAACCAAGACCCGGCTGGCCAACGCCATGTTGGCCAGTGTCAATGCGCTGGGCATCGAAAGCCGCTCCGCTGTCATGCTCGACGCGGTGGACGCCGCCCGCTCCAAGGAGCAGAGCAAGCGGTTTGCGGACACCTTCAAGCGTTACCAGACCCAGGAGAAGGATTTGTCGACCCTGGTGCAAGCGGGCGAGGTCAACCCCGCTGATCAGGCATTGCTCAAGGAAATCGCCGACATCAGCCGCAAAACAGGGCCCGAAATGCAGCAAGCCGTTGACCAGTCGCTCGATGGAGATGCGGTGGCGGCCAATATGACGCTGATGGTGCGGGTCAACCCCGGCGAATTGGCCTGGAACCAGAAGCTGGCCGGCATGGTGGAACTGCAGTACGCGCGCAGTCAAGAAGCAACCCGGTTGGCGGAGCAAACCCACTCCCAGGCCATGATCACCGGCAGTGTATTGGTCGTCGCAGCGCTGGCGCTGGGCGCCATCATCGCGTGGCGGATCACGCTGAGCATCACCCAGCCCATCGGCCGCGCCGTGGTGGTCGCCGAACGCATTGCTTCGGGCGACCTGACATCGGCCGTCGAGGTGCGCATCAACGATGAGACCGGCCGCTTGCTGGAAGCCATTGCGACGATGCAGGACAGGTTACGCCAGCTGGTCGGTGACATCAGTGTGACCGCCAACAACATCGCGTCGTCCAGTTCTGAAGTGGCCGGCGCCACGCTGGACCTGAGCCAGCGCACCGAGGTCGCCTCGCACAACCTGCAATCCGCCGCGACCAACCTAGAAAACCTGAACGGCACCGTCGAGCACAGTGCGGAGTCTGCCCGCAATGCCAACCGTCTGGCCGCCGCAGCCTCGGAAGCCGCCACGCGCAGCGGAGAGGTAGTGCACAAAGTGGTCCAACGCATGGACGACATCAGCGCCAGCTCGCGCAAGATTGCGGACATCATCGCCGTGATCGATGGCATTGCCTTCCAGACCAACATCCTGGCACTCAACGCTGCCGTGGAAGCCGCCAGAGCGGGTGAGCAAGGCCGTGGTTTTGCAGTCGTCGCCAGTGAGGTGCGCAACCTCGCCGGGCGCGCGGCCGCGTCGGCCAAGGAAATCAAGACCCTGATTGGCAACAGCAGCGAACAGGTGGAAGCTGGCAGCGCACTGGTGGCGCAAGCCGGTCACATCATTCAAGACATGGTGCAATCGGTCAAGGACGTGTCGGCCATTGTCGGGGAGATTGCCGTGGCTACGGGGGAGCAAAGCGGACGCATCGGTTCCATATCCCACGCGGTGACGCAACTCGACGACACCCTGCAACAAAATGCCGCCATGGTGGAAGAAAGCGCGGCGGCCTCGGAAAACCTCAAGGAACAGGCCCGCAACCTGACCCACATTGTCAGTACGTTTCGATTGAGCCGCGCCTAAACTGGCTACCATGCGCTGTGTGCCGTTCATTTTTTGGTAGTGACTTTTTTTGACTGGAGAACCTGCAGATGAAACTGAATACCGTAAAAACTATTGCTGCCGTTGCGGCATCCCTTGGCGCTCTGATCGCGGCCCCCGCGCATGCCGGCAAAACGCTGGACGGGATCAAAGCCCGTGGCCAGGTCATTTGCGGTGTACACACCGGGTTGGCTGGATTCTCTGCGGCGGACTCCACCGGCAAATGGAATGGCCTTGATTCCGACATCTGCCGCGCCATCGCAGCAGCCACACTGGGAGACGGCGACAAGGTGAAATACGTACCGCTGCCCGCCCAGGCGCGCTTCACCGCCCTTCAGTCTGGGGAAGTGGACGTGCTGTCGCGCAACACGACCTTCACATTGACCCGTGACGCATCGCTGGGCCTGAACCAGACCGCTGTTACCTACTACGACGGCCAGGGCTTCATGGTTCCGGTCAAGAGCAAGATCAAGAGCGCCAAGCAACTCAAAGGGCAAACGGTGTGCGTGCAATCTGGCACCACCACCGAGAAGAACCTGACGGACTACTCGAAGGCCAACGGACTGAGCGTCAAGCCTGTGGTGTTTGAAAAGCTTGAGGCGGTCGAGGGCGCGTACTTCTCGGGTCGTTGCATTGCCTACACCACCGACGCGTCGGGACTGGCCTCGGTGCGCAACAAGTCGGCCAAGAACCCGGCCGACCACATCATCCTGCCGGAGATCATTTCCAAGGAGCCACTCGGGCCCCTGGTGCGCCGTGGCGATGATGAGTGGTTCGCCATCGTCAAGTGGGTCGTCTACGGACTGATCGAAGCCGAAGAGTACGGCGTGACCCAGGCCAATGTGGACGCCATGAAGACCAGTGCGGACCCCGTGGTGGGCCGCATACTGGGCACGACCGAAGATACCGGCAAGCTGCTCGGACTGGACAAGGAGTGGTTGGCCCGCGCCATCAAGACCACCGGCAACTACGGTGAAATCTTTGAGCGCAATGTCGGCCCCAAGTCGGCGCTGCAACTTCCACGCGGATTGAATAACCTGTGGAACAAGGGCGGCATCATGTACGCCTACCCCGTGCGATAAACCGTGACCCGGCAAGCTCCGCCCAGGAAGAAAAAAATTTCCTGGCGCAGCCAGGCCTTTCGGGGCCTGGTGTACCAAATCCTGGCCGTCACCGTTATCGGGCTGGCCATCTGGTTCCTGGCCCACAACACGGCCACCAATATGCGCCTGCGGGGCATTCAAAGTGGTTTTGACTTTCTGACCAGTGCCGCCGGATTTGACATTGGCGAGAGTTTGTACCCTTTTGATTCTGGCGAAGCCTACTGGCGGGCGTTTCTGATTGGCGTCACCAACACGCTCAGGGTCGCGGTGCTCGGGATCATCTTGACCACCATCCTCGGAACGCTGATCGGCGTGGGACGCTTTTCGCGCAACGCGCTGGTACGTGGCTTGTGCACCACCTATATCGAGGTGTTTCGCAACATTCCCATCCTGCTGCAATTGCTGATGTGGTATCTGCTGTTCACCGAGTTGCTCCCGGCTTCCACCGAACCCATGGTGTTGGGCCCGCTGTTTCTCAGCAAAGGGGGCTTGAACTTTCCCATCCCCATCTGGGCTGGCGGACATGCCTGGGCAGCGGGCGGGTTGGTCGTGGGCATGGGCCTGGCATGGTGGCAACGCCGGCGCGCCATCCAGGCGTTCGAACGCACGGGCCTGCCTTCGAGCATGTTCTGGAAGCCACTGGCGATGGTGCTGGCAGCGGGTCTGGCTGGCTGGCTGTTGGGTGGTGCGCCCATGGCGTTGGACAGCCCCCGACAAGGTGAATTTGCGATTGAGAACGGTGGATCCCTGACACCGGAATTTTTATCCGTGTTGCTGGGCCTGACGATCTACACCGCCGCTTTTGTAGCTGAGGTTGTGCGCAGCGGGATTCAGTCGGTGCCCCGGGGCCAGGCCGAAGCGGCCAGCGCATTGGGCTTGAACCAGGCCCAGGAAATGCGCCTGGTCATGTTGCCCCAGGCACTGCGCGTCATCATTCCACCGATGACCAACCAGTACCTCAATCTGACCAAGAATTCGTCATTGGCGGTGGCCATCGGCTATCCGGATGTGGTGTCCATTGCCAACACCGCGATCAACCAGACTGGGCGGGCAGTGGAGTGCATCTCGGTCATCATGCTGGTCTACCTGAGCACCTCACTGGCCACATCGCTGCTGATGAACTGGTACAACGCCCGCGCGGCCATCAAGGAGCGCTGACATGGGACCAGCACAGAGCTTTACGCCCATTGCGCCGCGTCCGGCACCCATCAAGACCGATGGACTGCTGCCCTGGATGCGCACCAACCTGTTTGGCAACTGGCAAACGACGACCGGCACGCTTATCCTGGGCGGGTTGTTGCTGTCGCTGCTTCCGCAGATCATCAGTTGGACCCTGCTGCGGGCTGTATGGGTGCCCAATGCCGAGGCCTGCCGCGTGGATGGTGCGGGAGCCTGCTGGGGTGTGATCACCGAGAAATACCGGCTGATCATTTTCGGGCGCTTTCCGTTTGAAGAGCAGTTGCGCCCGCTGATTGCTACCGCCCTGTTGCTTGCCCTGTTGGTAGCCAGCTGTGCGCGCCCCTTCTGGAAATCCTGGCTGGTACTTTTGTGGGCTGGCGTGCTGGCCACCTTCTTTACCATCATGTTTGGCGGTGTGCTGGGCCTGAGCCGGGTTGAGACGGACCGCTGGGGCGGCCTGCCCCTGACCATACTGCTGGCCTCATTGTCGATAGCCATGGCCTTCCCCATTGCGCTGGTGGTGGCACTCGGACGTCGCTCAGGGCTGCCCGCCATTCGCAGCGTTTGCACCATCTACGTCGAGCTGATACGGGGCGTACCGCTGATTTCGGTGCTTTTCATGGCGTCCTTCATGTTTCCGCTGTTCATGCCACAGGGCTTCAGCATTGACGTGCTAATCCGGGTGCTGGTGGGCATCACGCTGTTTGCGGCCGCGTACATGGCCGAGGTGATACGCGGCGGGTTGCAAGCCATACCCAAAGGCCAAGTGGAAGCAGCAGCGACCCTGGGACTGTCGTACTGGCAAACCCAGCGCAAGATTGTGCTGCCGCAGGCCCTGGCGATGGTGGTGCCCGGCATCATGAATAACTTCATCTCCACCTTCAAGGACACGTCGCTCGTCACCATCGTGAGCCTGTACGAGCTGACGGGTGCCATGGGTTTGGCATTGAATTCGGACGCAGACTGGCGCCCGTTCAAGATTGAGGGCTATCTGTTCATCGCCATGATTTACTTCATCTTCTGTTTTTCCATGTCGCGTTACAGCCACTGGATCGAGAAGCAGGTGAATAAAAGCAAACAAAGATAAAGACTATGGCAGACCCCATCATTACTTTTACCGGTGTCAACAAGTGGTACGGCAACAATTTCCACGTGTTGCGGGACATCGACCTATCAGTTGCCAAGGGCGAGCGCATCGTCATTTGCGGGCCATCGGGCTCCGGCAAGTCCACGCTGATTCGCTGCATCAACCGACTGGAGGAGCACCAGCAGGGACAGCTGGTTGTGGACGGCGTGGAGCTGACCGATGATGTCAAAGCGATTGACGATGTCCGCAAGAAAGTGGGCATGGTATTCCAGCAGTTCAACCTGTTCCCCCACCTCACGGTGCTGGAGAACCTGACGCTGTCACCCATGTGGGTTGGCAAGATGCCCAAGAGAGAAGCGGAAGAGAAAGCCATGGAGCAGCTCAATCGCGTGCGCATTGCCGAGCAGGCCGGCAAGTACCCGCTGCAGCTCTCCGGAGGTCAGCAGCAGCGCGTGGCGATTGCACGAGCGCTGTGCCTCAAGCCCAAGATCATGCTGTTTGACGAGCCCACCAGCGCGCTGGACCCCGAGATGATCAAGGAAGTGCTGGACGTGATGATAGAGATGGCCAACCAGGGCATCACCATGATTTGCGTGACCCATGAGATGGGTTTTGCCAAGGCGGTGGCCGACCGGGTTATTTTTATGGACCAGGGTCAGATCGTCGAACAAAACAACCCGCACGACTTCTTCAACAACCCGCAGAACGAACGCAGCCGGGACTTTTTGTCAAAGATTCTGGGGCACTGACTCAGGAGTAGTCTGCCCGCTGAAACCGTCGCGTCTTGAGCCAGTATTCCCAAGTGTAGCCCGGCCACAAGGTGTCGATGTGGCCGTCGGCATTCTGGTACCAACTCTTGCATCCCGATGACCAGACGGTACCTTTCATCTTCTGCTGAATTTGGGTGTACTCGTCTTGTTGAACATTCGGACGCAAACGCAAGACTCCGTTCTGCTTCCCGCGTATGGCGGTGAGCGCCCGCACGATGTAGTCAACCTGGCACTCGATCATGAAGATGATGGAGTTGTGCCCCAACCCGGTGTTGGGGCCTACCAGCATGAACAGATTGGGAAAGCCTGCCACCGTGATGCCCAGACGCGTCGCTGCGGGCGTGTTGTGCCACCGGGCACCCAGTTCAGGCACCTCCAGACTTGCGTCCGGCGACGCTCCCAACCGTGTGGTTTCTCCATAGATGCGCATGGGTGCGACAAACTCCGTTGCCTTGAAGCCGGTACCCCAAACAATCACATCGCACGGGTACAACGTGCCGTCTGCACCAACCACACCGGTGGGAGTGATGGCAGTCACAGCTTGCGTGACCAGTTTGACATTGGGTCGTTGCAATGCGGGAAACCAGGTGTTGGAAATCAATAGTCGCTTGCAGCCTGGATTGAAATTTGGCGTCAAGGCATCGCGGGTTGCACTGTCTGGCACTTGGGCACGCAGGTGGTGGCCAGCCAGACGCCTGAGCAAGCCCTGCATGCGCGCGGAGCCCATAAAACCCATGCCGATCCACTCATTGAACCAGTATACCCGCCAGCGACTGAGACGCTGCAACTGCGGCACATAGCGGTAGGCCAGTCGCCTGAATACTCCGTACGGCTGATCCCACCGCGGCAAGACCCAGGCCGGCGTGCGCTGAAACACGTCAACATGGGCCGCGTCTGGCGCGATTTCCGGCACAAACTGGACGGCACTGGCCCCAGTTCCCACTACAGCGATGCGCTTGCCTTTCAGGTCAATATCGTGGCGCCAATGGCTGGAATGGAAGGACTCACCGGCGAAACTGCCCACGCCGGGAATATGAGGAATAGAGGGTTTGTTCAGTGGCCCTGTGGCCAGGATTACGCTGCGCGCCAGCAGTGGCTCCCGTCCGTGCAAATCAATCTGCCAGCACTGCTGGTCCGCAAGCCAGCGCAGGGCCATCACGTCGGAATGGAAACGAATCAGCGGGCGCAGCGCATAGTCATCGGTGACGCGCAGAATATAGTCCTGAATTTCCTGCTGCTGCGGGTACGGTCGCGTCCAGTGCATGTTGGGCGCAAACGAAAAGGAATACAGGTGCGACGGCACGTCGCAGGCGCAGCCGGGATAGACGTTGTCCCGCCAGGTGCCTCCCACTTCGCCACTTCGCTCCAGTATTGCCAGCGATTGTGTGCCGCTCGCCCGCACACGAATGGCGGCACACAAGCCACCAAACCCAGCCCCCACAATGGCCACATCGATTATTTCCATGCAACAAACTTAACACAGCCCGATCAGATACTGAAACCCCTCAGCGTGACTTGGGTAAGTCTTGTGACGCAGTCGAAATTCCGGGACCCAAACGCGCATGGGTCCATCGCAGCAGGTCCATCCACATTTGGCGCATCTCTGCGTCCATTGGTGTGCGCGTTGCACTGGGTAACTCGATGGTGACAACCGGAACACCTTTGTGGATGCCGCCGTAATTCCCCAAAGAGCCAGGAAATATGCCAACCTGGTCCAGATAGAGTCGCCCGAGCCGGCTGGGGGGATCTGACGGGCCGTCAAAGTCCAGCACACCATAGGGCGCGTGCACACTGACTATCAAGTTCGGCTTGAAACTATCCATTTGTTCCAGCAGAAACCGTGATTCGGGCTCGGACAAGGGTTTGTTGCCGGGCCAACGGCGGGGGTCACGACGCGTTCGCGATTCCCAGTATTGACGGGCGTCTCTGGCCCAATTGGGCGTGGGGAAATTGCGGTTGAGGTCAACGCCACGGGCATTGACACGGCGAGCGGGGCGCGAAAACATCCCGTCCGGATTGAGCGTGGGTATAAAGCGCCAGTGGATGGACAGCGGCGTGTCAGCGTCGGGCGATTGCGCCATGGCTATCCAGTGAAAGACCAGGGAGCTGGAAGACATCTCATCACCATGTATGCCGCCCAGCACCAAAACCCGCAACTGCGTGTCGGCTGTGTGCACGTCACGACCCCATATCGGGCGGCCCAAAACCGATCGCGCGAGCGTGTCCTGCAGTTGAGCCGCTTCACACAGCGGCAGCTTTACGTTTGGTATCTTTGCAGAGTAGTCGCCGCAAGACCTCATAGGTATTGCGTAGGACACTACACTATTCATAGCAAGCAAGACCAGGAACACATATCTGAAGTGCATGACTGGATTGTAGGGCGCCCCTCTTGCGCGACAGGTTGTTGTGCCCCACTGGGTCAAACAGCCCGAATATCGAGTAAATTGTCGCGATGCCCTCGACAGTCCGCGTGCCCCAAGCCCACCCACCCAGTTTTTCTTCCTCCGAATTTCGTGACGCGTTGGGCATGTTTGCCACGGGCGTCACCATCGTAACGGCACGTACGGCGCAGGGTGCCTATGTCGGCCTGACCGCCAACTCCTTCAATTCCGTGTCGCTCACACCACCGCTGGTCCTGTGGAGCCTGGCCCGCTCGGCAGGCTCCATGGCCGCATTCAGCACCGGCTCCCATTACGCGATCAACATCCTGGGTGCCGACCAACAGGATCTGGCGCTGCAATTTGCAGCGCGGGGTGGAGACCGCTTCTCGGGCGTCGACTTTGTCCTGGGTATCGGTGGAGCACCCTTGATCCAGGGCGCTGCGGCAACGTTTGAGTGTTTTAACCGCAGCCGTTACGAGGAAGGTGACCACGTCATCTTTGTCGGTGAGGTCGAACGATGTGGCCATCGCGCGGGAGCCTCACCACTGCTATTCCACGGCGGCAAGTTCTATGCAGAACACCCGCTTTGAGCAGGCGACACCAAGCGAACCCTTAAATCATCGTGTTGACGCTGTTGCGCATGGCGAGTTGAGCGACAACATTCAAGGCACCATCCACCACCGGTTGACCTGAGATCACACGCAGTTGCCCTGATGCCACCAGCTTGTCCCGCGAACGCCGGGTCATTGACTGTGGCGCACCCGCCGCACTGGTAAACAAGAACAGCGTCCCATGCGGACTGGCCCACGTCAGCTGGGTACGTACCCACTGATCATTGACCATCAGTTCCACCCAGCATCCCAACTCCAGGGTGGACAGATCAGTCCGTTCATCACGTTCGGGTGCCATAGCTCCTGCATCACTTGCCAGTGACCCATCCACTACAGGCGCCACATCGGCGGCACCAACCGGCGAATCCGGCAAGTCCATGAAGTTGGATGCACGAGCCTCCTCGGGTGCAATCCAGGGGTTGCCATCTTCGACAAGGCTGACTCGTGGCACCGCATCCGCAGATGGCAAAGCTGGCGCCGATGCCTGGGGCTTTTGCTCGGCCCGAAAAGCCCGCTGGTGCAGGCCCATCAGCGCTTCAAAAAAGGCGCTGGTTTTTGTGGAAGGATAGTGAATCGTTTCCAGACCTTCGCGCAGGGTGCTCAGCAGCGGAGGTACAAGTCGGGTCAACTTGGCTGTATCTTTGCGCGAAATGTCGGGATGCGTGCTCCACAGCAGGGCCGAAATGAGCGCCTGATACTTGTCGGCGGTCGCGACGGCGATCGAACCGCCAATGCGCGCCTGGGCCACCACTTGCGCCCAAGGTCCACACAAGAAATCCACAATCACCGCGGGCACCCGTGCCGCATCAGCATGGCCCAGAATCTCCCGGGTGATCTTCTCGGCGAGCATGTTGCGCTCTTCGGCGTGTTGCAATGCCTGCACTGCTTCGTCGCGACTACGCTGGCTCGCTTTTGCTACTCTGCGCCACTCATCCCGCAACACGTTCAGAACCCGTTCAAACGGTTCCGCGTTTTCAATAGGGGCCTGACTCAACATTGCAAAAGCCTCTCCGATCGCCGCAGCAAACTCTACAAACCCGGGAGAGACGGGAGACGCATAGGCCAGGCTGCGGTCAGCGACTTCCTGGACCAGAACCCGCGCCGGATGCTGCTTGTTGGTAAAGAGCCTGGGGTCGACCAACGCCAGCCGCAAAAGCGGTGGCTCCAAACCTCGGATCAACTGCTGGATCGGTGCTAGCAATCGGCCATCTTGCGCAATGTTGTCGACCATCAATGTAACAACTTCCAGGCTGAGTGACTGGGCCACTCCCCGGGACTCGCTGCGCAATTGCGCGCGAATAGCCTCGACCGTCGTATCACCGGACCGGATCGGTGGCGGCGTTGCGCCCCGGCGGGACTGGAGTCGCTGCACGACCTCATCGACTTGCTTCATCTCCTTGAGGGCTTCCAGTGCGGCCGGCACCGTAGCATCAAATTCTGTGGCGGGAACATCAACTACAGCAGCGCCCTCTTCAAACTCACGGGAAAACCGTTGCGCGAACGACTCCATCGGTGTCATAGGCTCCCGTGCATCCAGTTCTCCAGCCAGAAGACGGCGCAGCTTGTCCAACGTCAACAACGTGTCATCGGGGACCCGCGCCGACGGGGTCGATACTGAGTGGCGGACAGGGCCTGCCGTTGCTACAGACCGTTCCATCGGACTGGATCGCCCCGCTGCCGGCAGGTGCGCCCCTGCAAGGTCTGGCTGACCTTGTTGCAGTTCTTGTGCCACACCCCGTCCAACACCGCTGGCGCCAGGTGATTGCAACACCATGTACCCGGCACCTACGACACCCTGTCCCCGCAACGCCGTGCACAGGGCGACATACATGTTTCGCAATTCTTGCCCGAGCGTGTTGCTCATGGCAGCCAACCAGTCAAGTTGCGTAGCCGGCGGGACCTGCGTCTGTTCTACCACGGCCTTCAGTGCATTCACATAAATCTGGGGCCGCAACGGGTTTCGCTCGGCGTTGACAAAACCCAGGCCCAGCGTGCTACAGATGAGGGTATTGAGCTCCGCCAGACTGGCCTCGGCAGCCAGCATCGCCACTTGCTGGGCGCGCGCCAGCGTGACACTGGTTAAGACCTGAACCTCATCCATCAACTCCAGCTCGTCAAACTCCACTTTGACCCCCGCAAGCGTGCCGGCCTGCTTGGCCACCTCGGGGTTGCTGAAAGCGTCGAACAAGGCTTGTGGATAGCGCTTGCACAGTTCGGCCTCCCAGCTGCGCAACTGTTTGGCGGACTGGGCAAGCGCATCACGCTCTCGCAAATCGCGGCAAGCCGCCTCTCGGGTCTGCAAAACGGTACGAGCGGCCGCCACCAGCTTGCCCATCAGCAAGTTGCCCCCAGCTGCAGCCTCTTGCACCGTAGACCGGTACAGCGCCTGGTATTGCTGCGAGGCTTGCATGGTAGCGGGTGGCATCGGGTGGCTTTCGAAATCGACTACTTGAGCGCCTTGAAACGCATCCGGTGCGGACGCGCACCTTCTTCGCCCAGACGTTTCTTCTTGTCGGCCTCGTATTCCTGGTAATTGCCGTCAAAAAACTTCCACTGGCTGTCGCCTTCACAAGCCAGGATGTGGGTAGCAATCCGGTCCAGGAACCAGCGATCGTGGCTGATCACCATCAACGACCCCGCAAATTCAAGGAGGGCGTCCTCCAGTGCGCGCAGGGTCTCGACGTCCAGATCGTTGGAAGGCTCGTCAAGCATCAGTACATTGCCACCAGCAATCAGCGTCTTGGCCAGGTGCAGGCGCCCGCGTTCTCCGCCGGACAGCGTGCCGACCCGCTTTTGCTGGTCACCACCGTTGAAATTGAAGCGACCGCAGTAGGCACGGCTGGCCATCTGGAATTTACCGACGTTGAGAATATCCAGCCCGCCAGACACATCTTCCCAGACGGTCTTTTCGTTGGCCAGGTCATCGCGGTTCTGGTCCACAAAGGCCATCTTGACGGTGGAGCCAATTTTGACTTCACCCGAATCGGGCTTTTCACGGCCCGCAATCATCTTGAACAGTGTCGATTTACCTGCCCCGTTGGGACCGATGATGCCGACAATGGCGCCGGCCGGCACCTTGAAGCTCAGGTTGTCAATCAGCACGCGGTTGCCAAAGGACTTGGTGACATTCACGAACTCGATAACTTCATTGCCCAAACGGTCCGCGACGGGGATGAAGATCTCGTTGGTTTCATTGCGCTTTTGGTATTCAAAATCGCTCAACTCCTCGAAACGGGCCAGACGGGCCTTGCTCTTGGCTTGCCGTGCTTTGGGGTTTTGGCGCGACCATTCCAGCTCTTTCTTCAAAGCCTTGGCGCGGGATTCTTCACCCTTTTGCTCGGATTCCAGTCGGGCCTGCTTCTGGCTCAACCAGTCGCTGTAATTGCCTTTGTACGGAATACCGGACCCGCGGTCCAGTTCCAGAATCCACTCTGCGGCGTTGTCCAGAAAGTATCGGTCGTGGGTAATCGCCACGACGGTCCCAGAATAGCGTTGCAAGAACTGCTCCAGCCAGTCGACTGATTCCGCATCCAGGTGGTTGGTCGGTTCGTCCAGCAACAACATGTCGGGCTTGGAGAGCAGCAAACGACACAGGGCCACGCGGCGTTTCTCACCGCCGGAAAGCACTCCAATATTGGCATCCCACGGCGGCAAGCGCAACGCATCCGCGGCGATTTCCAACTGGTGCTCGGAATCGGTTCCCGCCGTAGCGATGATCGCCTCCAGTTCGGCCTGCTCGGCTGCCAAGGCGTCAAAATCCGCGTCTTCGGCCCCGTAGGCCGTATAGACCTCTTCCAGACGAGCCTTCGCGGTGAAGATTTTGCCCATGCCCGCTTCAACACTCTCTCGCACAGTTTGTGTCGGGTCCAACTGGGGTTCTTGGGGCAGGTAGCCAATATTCAGCCCAGCCATGGGTGTGGCTTCTCCTTCAATCTCCTGATCCACACCCGCCATGATCTTCAGCAAAGTCGATTTGCCGGAACCGTTGGTACCCAGAACACCAATCTTTGCGCCCGGGAAGAAGCTGAGCGATATATCTTTGAGAATATGCCGCTTGGGCGGCACGATCTTGCCGACGCGGTTCATGGTGAAAACGTATTGAGCCATTGCGAATCTGATTTATGGTTGGGAAATGACGCATTATCGACTGCGTCGCCCGCGCCGCATGGTCAGCGGTCCAAATTAGGTTTCACCGCCGGGCCGCCCCAAGGTGAAACGTGGCCCCGTTGGGGGGCAGCGACCCGCGCAGCGGCGGAACGTGGGGGCTAGGAGCTTCCGCCGGCTTTTTCGACGTCATTGCGCAGGGCCGCCTGTGCCACAGCATCGAGCGCGTGGTCGATAACCCGCCCGTCGGACACCATACGAATCAGGCCCAGCCCCCGCAATCGGTCCATGGTCCGGCGGGACATGGAATGCGCCATGCCGCCTGACGAAATGAACATAAACAAGGTCTTGTGCGGACTCGCCCAGGTCAGCTGGGCGCGCACCCACACACCACCCAGGGCCAGATCCACCCACGAACCCGTATTCAGGCTCTGGGCACTCCATGCCTGTTGCGCCACAGGATCGGGCACTTCGTCCTCTTCGACTTCCGGAATCCGCTCGTGGGTGTCCTGCAAGTACCCAGATTCAGCGGCCTCATCGTCCGCCATCCAGAACTCCTCCACCGGCAGACCGACACTTTCCACCGCAGAGATATCGGCAACAACGGCCTTGTCGGTTGTTCCCGCTACAGGTGCAGCACGCACGCCCTCAAACGCCTGCTCATGGAAGGTGATCAACTCGTCAAAAAACACTGGAATACGTTCTTCCGGGTAGGAAATGAGGCCTAGACCCTGGCGCATTTTGACCAACATCCCTGGCACGATGTCGACCAGGCGTGCCCGGTTGCGACGGGCCAGCCGAGTCTGGACACTCCAGATCAGGTCATCAACCAGACCCAGGTAGCCATCGGTGTCTGCAGCGCCATCCGCACAAAGCAACTGTGATTCGGCCACGACTTGCGCCCAAGGACCTCGCAGGAATGCCGACACAATCTCTGGCACCTTCTTGTTCTTCAAGCGTTCGGAAAAATCCTCGGTCAAGCGCTGTGCGAGCAAATTTCGCTGTTCGGCGTGCAGTAGGCCACGTGCAGCCTCCTCCGCGCGTTGGCGTTGCTCGTGCTCTTCCTTGGCCCAACCTTCTTCCAACTTTCGAACCACCCGGGAAAAGGTTGCGGCATCGCCAGCGCCGCTGGCCAGCACGCTAACCGAGTTTTCGAGCGTCTTCTGGAAATGCGCAAAGCCGGGCTGGTCTTCCGACGAGAAAGCCAGACTGCGGCTCGTAATCTTGTCCATGAACTGCCGTGCCGGATGCTGGCGTTCACTGAAAAAGCGGGCGTCCGATTGCGACAGGGTGATCAATACCGGCTCCATGAGCTTCAAATTCTTGCGCACACCCGCCAGCAGCCGGTGATCCAGGGCCAGGTTTTCCACCATCATCCGTACCACTTCTTCACCCAGTTCACGACCCAGTTTTTTGCTCTTGCTGTTCTCGCGCCGCAAGGCAGGGTCCACCGCCCCGGCTCCCTTTGCGGCCACCTTGGGAGAAGCGGACTGACTCGCACGCTCGGCCAAGCGCTTCATCATCGGCTCCATCAGCTTCATATCTTCCAGCGCAACGAAAGAAGCCGGCACGGTATGGGTGAAATCCTTGATATTGCCGTTCAAAGGACCGGGATCCAACTCACCGGACAGCAACCGGCGCAATTTGTCCAGGGTCAGCAGCGTGCGGGTCACGGTGTTTTCTGCCGGCTTTTGCTGTCCGCCCTGGTGCTGAACCGGCCCCACGGGTTCGACTCCCTGCGAACGCAGCCATTCGGACACTTCCCGATAAAGATGGCGCATGGCGATGCCCAGCATGCCCGCCGCCGGTGTCATCAAGGTTGCACGGGCTTCGTCGCTGGGTACGTGCTTCTGCAAAGACTCACGCAAAGCAAAAACAAAGGACTCGGGCTTGAGGGGATTCAAATGGGCCTGAACGGTCATCCACCCCAGCAAACTGCTAACCAGCGCGTTGAGCGTCGGCAGCACATCGTCCACCGCCATTGAGATTTCTTGCTGGGTCAGCGCAAATTCGATATTGGCGTCAATCTGTTCTTCTTCCAGGAACTGGAAATCGTCGAAACGCAAAGGTTGCGCCTGGGCTCGGTGAATATCGCCGCCATACAAGGACGTGCGTAAATTGTCGGCAAAGGTTTCCTTGAAAGCATCGGCGTGGGCACTCAGGTACTCGATAGCCACTTTGCCGGCCGGATTCTGAATAACCTGCATCGACTTGCTGCGTGTCTGTGTCAGGGAGGCCTTCAATCCGTTGATGACTTCGTCTACCAACGTATCGCTCTGCTCCAAAACCGCTTCAATGCAATCCTGCAGGGACGGCTTCAAGCTCCCAGCTTCGTGGGCCACACCCAGCCTTCGCAACATGAACTTTTTCATCGTGTGCCGATTCTCCCAGTTGCCAGGCGCAATGACCAGCCCTTTGCAGACATTGTCACCCCGAAGCGACGCCTTCGAAACACTCTGTTGCAGCTTTTTTGGCGCCTTTACGCGCAACGTGCGACAATACTAGCTGTTGCGGTGCTTCAGTTGCCCACAACGTCAGCACATTGCTGGGGACACGATTGACAGTCAACGTCCTGCTTTTGAATCTATCTGCCTTTGACTGATCCGGTGCCCTGGCCCCGGGACAGGCCGATATCCCAAGCGCCCTGGATGGGCGCCACAACTCATGACATTCGAAGAATTGAACCTGGCCGTGGCCATCGTTAAAGCCGTGCGCGAGCAAGGTTACGAAACACCAACTGCCATTCAGGCGCAAGCCATCCCCCTGATCCTTGAGGGTCGCGACCTGCTGGGTGGAGCACAAACCGGCACCGGCAAGACCGCTGCCTTCACACTGCCCATGCTGCACCGCCTGACCATGAGCCGCAGCGCCCAAAACAAGTTCGGTGGCACCGGCATCCGTGCTCTGGTCCTGACCCCCACCCGCGAACTGGCGGCACAGGTCGAAGAGTCGATTCGGACTTACGGAAAATACCTGCAACTCAGTAGCACCGTGGTTTTTGGCGGTGTGGGCATGAACCCACAAATCTCCAAGCTCAAAAAAGGCGTGGACATCTTGGTGGCCACACCCGGGCGCCTGCTGGATCTGATGCAGCAAGGCATGGCCGACCTGGGTCAGGTGCAGATGTTGGTGCTGGACGAAGCCGACCGCATGCTGGACATGGGCTTCATCCATGACGTCAAAAAAGTGCTGGCCGCCGTTCCCAAGGAAAAGCAAAGTCTGCTGTTCTCGGCCACCTTCAGCGACGAAATCCGCGAACTGGCCGCCGGCTTGCTTAAGGACCCGCAAAGCGTGCAGGTCACGCCCCGCAACACCACAGTACAGCGCATCACCCAGGTGATCCACCCGGTCGGTCGCGGCAAGAAGAAAGCCCTGCTGGCCCACATCATCAACGAGCACAACTGGAGCCAGGTGCTGGTCTTCACCCGTACCAAGTTCGGCGCCAACAACGTAGCCGAATTCCTGGAGAAAAATGGCATCAGCGCCATGGCCCTGCACGGCAACAAGAGCCAGGCTGCCCGTACGCAGGCACTGGCCGGTTTCAAGAGCGGCGATGTGCGCGCTCTGGTGGCCACCGACATCGCTGCACGCGGCATCGACATCGACGATCTTCCGCACGTGGTCAACTACGAAATCCCCAACGTCAGTGAAGACTATGTGCACCGCATCGGTCGCACCGGCCGCGCGGGCAACGATGGAGCCGCCATCAACCTGGTGTGCCTGGATGAAGAAGGCTTCATGCAGGACATTGAACGCTTCACCAAGCAAAACATTCCAGTGCAAATCATTGATGGCTTTGGCCCCGAGCCCGGCGAGCAGGGTGAACCCATCGCCATGGGTCGCCAGACCATCTGGGGCGGTGCCGGTAAACCTCCCAGCCGCGACGTCATGCAGGCTGCCGCACGCGCCGCACGCACGGAAATGTTGCAACGGGTACGCGAGAACAAAGCCGGACAAGGTGACCGTGGCGGCCAGGGTGCCGGACGCGGAACTGGCAATGGCGGCGGTGGACGTGGCGCCCAAGGCCCACGTGGCAACGCAGGCAATGGTGGACAAGGCGGCGGTGGACGCGGTGGCGAACACGCTCCACGCCCCCAGGGCGCACGAGGTCCCCAAGGCCATGGCGGCGGCGGTCAAGGCCGTGGACGCCCACCCGTGGGTGATGCACAACCCCGCAGCCATGAAGGCGGATTTGGCAGCGGCATGGGCGAGCGTCCTCCCCGTAGCGCGCCGGGCGGCCAACCCGATCCCATGCGCACCAGTGTCGATATGATGGCTGAACGCGGCGGTCGCCGTGGCGGCGGTGGCTATGGTGGCAACCGCGGCGGATCAGGCAACGGAGGCGGCAATGGCGGCGGATCACGGTCGGGTGGTTTTGGTGGCGGGAGCAACGGGCCTCGTGGGTCGGGAAATCCTCGCGGCCCTTTTAGCCGATAAAACGGTTGCAGCGGTTCACTGCGTGGGCCGCCGACCCCTGGACATCCAGCACGCCAAACTGACCACGCACGTGGTCGACTTTGCAACCCTGCCCGCCCTGCCCAAGGTCGATGAATGCTTTATCGCCTTGGGCACCACCATCAAGGTGGCGGGCAGCCAGGAGGCCTTCCGGGCCTTGGACCTTAAGGCCGTTGAGGCTGTAGCCCTCGCCGTTAAAAGGTCTGGCGCTACAAAATTAGGAGTGGTCAGCGCCATGGGTGCCAATACCCAGTCCTCTGTTTTCTACAACCGCATCAAGGGTGAGATGGAAGTATCCCTGGCACGCATGGGTTTCAAGAGCCTGGTCATTGCCCGCCCCTCGTTGATCGACGGCGACCGTGCGGCGCTCGGCCAAGCTGGACGTGCAGGCGAAGGCCTGGGACTGAAACTGGCGCGTGGACTGAGCCCACTGTTACCAGCCAACTACCGTGCCATCAAGGCCAGCGACATAGCGCACGCCCTGATCCGCCACGTCAAGGCCGGTGTACCCGGCGTCGTGACGCTGATGTCGGGCGAGATGCAGGGCGGCTAAGCGCTTTCAACCCCTCACAAACAGCGTGATCAAGGGGGCAGCCCCTACCTGGCGGCTCCAATGCCCATGCACAGCGGGATCAAACGTGGCGCCTTTGGGCAACATATCAGCCGAATAGAAATGCTCACCGGGCTGGAAGATGCGTGAGACCCCGTCCTGCAGGCCAATCTCCATCTGGCCCCCCAAGATGAAACACCACTGTGGCGCACCCGTGCAATGGAACTGGCTGCGAAACCCGACCGGACTGGTGCGCAGCTGGTAGCCGCCTGAGGCAAACACCTCAGAAAGCATGGACTGTGGAGTTCCGTGGTCCAGCGGCACTGCGACTTCTCGAAACTTGGCGCGGCCATCGGTGTCAGTAAATAGAATTGTTTTGGTGAACGTGGTCATGGGTACCAAGCTTACTACCGACCGACCGCAAGTCCGCGGGCAAATCGCCACATTGACGCCACAATCGGAGTTGGCCACTTTCTCATTCCCAAAACAACCCTATCGAGACCCCAACCATGCGACTTCTCCACACCATGCTGCGGGTGGGCAACCTGCAGCGCTCCATTAATTTCTACACCCAGATCCTGGGCATGAAGCTGATCCGCACCTCGGAGAACCCGGAGTACAAATACTCGTTAGCCTTTGTGGGCTACGGCAACAACCCGGACCACGCCGAGATCGAACTCACTTACAACTGGGGCGTGGAGACCTATGAGATGGGTACGGCTTTCGGACACATTGCCCTGAGCGTGCCCGATGTCTATGCGGCCTGCGAAAAAATCAAGGCCGCTGGCGGCAACGTCACGCGCGAAGCCGGCCCGGTCAAGGGTGGCAGCTCCGTCATTGCCTTTGTGACCGACCCCGATGGCTACAAAATCGAACTGATCCAGCGCGCCGACCACGCCTGAAGCCGAACGTCAGTTCTCCATTGGCAGGGCCCACGCCGCATCGGGCTTCCATGCAGCTACCCAAGCTTGCATTGCATCGGCGGGCATGGGACGGGAGATGCCATAGCCCTGCGCAAGATCGCAACCCAGCTGAAGCAACAAGGTACCGTGCGCCACGGTCTCCACGCCTTCCGCAATGACCGAGCGACGAAAGGCGCTGGCCAAACCGATGACGCCTTCCAGAATGGCCAAATCATCTGCATCCTCGAGCATGTCACGCACAAAGCTCTGGTCAATCTTGAGCAAGGCCACGCGCAATAGCTTGAGGTAAGTCAGCGACGAATAGCCCGTCCCAAAGTCGTCCAACGCAAAGGTCACGCCAATACGTTCGCAGGCCTCAATCACCTGCGACACCTGAGCCATGTCATGGAGCGCGCTGGTCTCCAGTATTTCCAGCTCCAGACTGGAGGGATTTACCAACGGATGGGCCAACAGCAGCGCGCGCAAACGGTCCATGAAGTCTGCCTGCTGCAGCTGGAGTGCACCCACATTGACGCTGACCGGCATATGCAAACCGGCTTGGTCCCACAGCTCCATCTGGCGCAGTGCCGTGTCGATAACCCACTCACCAATGGCGATGGCCAGCGGATGGTCTTCGATCGCAGGCAGGAACAGCGCCGGCGCCAACAACCCTTTTTCCGGGTGCTGCCAACGGATCAGCGCCTCCGCCCCGACCACCATACCAGTACGCATATTTACTTTGGGCTGGTAGTACAGCACAAACTCACCACGCTCCAGCGCCAGCCGTGTGCGCTCCAGGCCCTCAAAGTGACCGCGCAGGCTGTCGTCCTGTTGGGCGTCGAACACGTGGTAGCGGTTCTTGCCTGCCACTTTGGCCTGGTACATGGCCTGGTCAGCCTGTCGCAGCAGTTGGTCGGCGTCAATCTCGTGCGCCTGCGGATAGAACGTGACACCCAGGCTGGCAGACGACTGCAGCACCAAATCACCCAGTTGTACGGGCTCTGCCGCTGCGTGCAGCAAGCGGGTCAGCAAGGGCAGGCTCGATGCCACACTGGCCTGGTCAATCAGCACCGCAACAAATTCGTCGCCGCCCATACGCGCCAGGGTATCGCCGTCGCGCAGTACCGCTTTCAAGTGGTGGGCCAGCGCAATCAGCAAATGGTCGCCAGCACTGTGCCCATGGCTGTCATTGACGGCCTTGAAACCGTCCAGATCCAGGTACACCACGGCCAATTGCTGGCCCCGCCGCTGGGCCTGATTCATGGCTTGCTGCAGACGATCGGCCAACAGCAGCCGGTTGGGCAGGTTGGTCAAAGCATCAAAATGGGCGATGCGGTCGAGCTGGCTCTGGTGCTCCTTCAACGCCGTGATGTCCGAAAACATGGCCAGGTATTGCACCGTCTGGCCCTGGGCCTCGCGCACCGCGCTGATGTTGAGCATCTCGGCAAACACTTCGCCGCCTTTGCGCCGATTCCAGACTTCGCCACTCCAGCTACCTTGCTCCAGCAGGTCTTGCCACATGGCGGCATAGAACGCCCTGTCCTGTCGACCCGAGCTCAGCATGCTGGGGTTCTGACCGATGGCTTCTTCCCGCGAATAACCGGTGATGCGGGTGAACGACGCATTGACGTCCAGAATCGTCCCGTGGGCGTCGGTGATGGATATGCCCTCACGGGCATGGCTGAATACGCGACCGGCCAACACCAGTTTTTCTTCGGCCGCTTTGCGCTCGGTAATGTCCCGTGCAATAAAAATGAAGTGCTGGTCCGGGCCGCTTGCCCCGTCCATGGCCGATACTGAAATCTCAAACCAGCGCTGCCCCTGCGGCAGGGCCAGCGCATAGGTCATGCCGGTTGAGAATCCCTTTTCCGCCGCCTCGTGAATGGCCTGCGCACAAACGACAGCAACATCAGGCGGCAAGACTTCGGCAAAGGCCTTGCCAATAAACACTGCGGGTGGCGCAGCCAGTAAGTCCGACCGGTGGGAGTGGTATTGGTAGATCTGGCCATCCTGGCCTACCTCAAACAGCAGATCCGGCAAAGCATCGAGCGTGGCCTGCAACTGGTGCCGCGCGGCATCCATCGCGGCTTCGGCCCCCTTTCGGTCACTGATGTCCAGAATGGTTCCCCGCATGCTGACCAGGCGCCCCTGCCCATCGCGCTCCAGCTGCCCCAATCCGTGCACCCAGCGCACGGCCCCGTCGCTGGGGCGAACGATGCGGTATTCCTTGTCGAAGGTCTGCCCTTGCTCCATGACCTTGGTTCGAAAATACTCCACCACCGCAGCACGCTCGTCGGCATGCACCAGTGCAGTCCACCCCTTTACGCTGCGGTCGTAGGCGGCATCAATGCCAAACACCCGGTCGCACACCTCGGAACTCTTCCAGACACCGGTGTTGAAATTCAGCGCGTAAGAGCCCAGGCCCGCGATCTGCTGTGACTCCAGCAACAAGCCTTCGCTGATCCGCAGGTCCCGTTCACTGTCCACGACGTTTTTCAGCATGCGCCGCACGGTGTCCAACTGCTGAGCAATCAAGCCATACAACAGCAGCGCGGTGACCCCCACAAACAGCAAACCTTTGAGTATGCTGACCAAAGCAGCTGTGCTTCGATCACCAAACAGCCAGGCAACGACCGTGTCTGACAGAAGAATCCACAGGACGGCAACAAAACCATAGACCAGAACGATTTTCAGGGCCGCACCCGCCCCCGGTGCAGGGTTTGCGGATTCTGTCAGTTTGTGGTCGTCTGGGCTCACACGCGCATTTTCATCGGGGATGATGGCGTGAGTCTATTGCAGGATGCATCCAAATACCATTGCTTCGCAATCCGCCCTCGCATGATTAGAAAATACCCAAAATGGGTTTATTACTAAGCATTCACGATGAAATGGCGCACTAGCCCACGTGGAATATACACATGTAGCTATCAATAAAATAGCGTTGCAAGCTTCTTCCTGGTTCCTATTGTCCCTGCCAAAGCGTTTGCCCCAGGAGTCTGTGCGGTGAGGCAGTCGTTTGGCGCTGCCTAGTGGGTATCGGTGCGGTAGTGCTCCCGCCGACGCGATTCAGCGACAAACTCTTCCAGGTCGGGGTCCATGGCGTTACG
The DNA here is from genome assembly GCA_903853895.1 of uncultured beta proteobacterium. GTDB lineage: Bacteria > Pseudomonadota > Gammaproteobacteria > Burkholderiales > Burkholderiaceae_C > Allorhodoferax. Next base: position 34,405 of record CAINUX010000061.1, read on the forward strand.
GGCAGAGACCATGCCGAGAACGTGGTCCCCCTCCACCACGGGCACGTGGCGAAAGCCCTTCTCATGCATCAGCAGCAAAGCATGCCCATACGATGTGCCCGGCCCCAGTGTGGCCGGATCGGACGTCATCACCGCGCGCAGTGGAGTGGTATTGGCGTCCAGCCCGTTGGCCAGCACGCGAAAAACGGCATCCCGCTCGGTGAAGATGCCCACCAGCAAGGCGTTCTCCACGACTAGAACAGCACCCGTATTCTTGGCGGCCATGCGCCTGGCTGCCTCACTGACCACCATGTCGGGAGGTGCCAATAGAAGCTTCTTGGGCTTCATCAGGTTTTTGATTGGTAGATCGAACATATCGCCTCACCCGTTGTCTTCATGCGGGGGATGCTAGCCCTACATCTGTCAATGTCTTTGCCCTAGGTCAAACTCCCAACGAACAGCAACGGTTTATGCTTTCTTCAAGGTATGGGTATCGCGCGCCAACTGCGTTACGCGCGCCCAGTCGCCGTGGGCCATAACGTCTGCGGGAACCAGCCACGAGCCGCCCACGCATACCACATTGGACAGCGCCAGAAAGTCGGGCGCGTTTTGCAGTGTCACACCACCGGTGGGGCAAAATTTCACGTCAAAGAACGGCCCGCTCCAGGCCTTGAGCATGGCCGGGCCACCGGCTTGCATAGCGGGAAAAAACTTGAGTTCGGTAAAGCCATCTTCCTGCGCCATCATGATTTCACTGCCAGTGGCAACGCCAGGCAACAGGGCGAGTCCGGCGTCCCGGCAGGCCTGACCTACGGCACTGCTGTAGCCGGGGCTGACCGCAAAACGGGCGCCCGCCATAGCCGCGGCCTGTGCATCGGCCTGGGTGCGCACCGTACCGGCGCCGACCACGGCTTCAGGTACTTCCCGTGCGATGGCTTCAATGCAGGCCAATGCCTGGGGCGTGCGCAAGGTCACCTCCAGCATGCGCACACCGCCCGCCACCAGCGCACGCGCCATGGGAACGGCGTGTGCCACATCGGTCAACACAATGACGGGGATGACGGGGGCATCCTGCATCACCTGCAGGGCTGTGAGAGTCTGAACTGAAGACATGGCAAATTCCAAATGGTGAAGAGATGGGAGAACAGGGCCTACAACCAGCTGCAGGCGCCTTCTTCCGCGGTCAACGCGGCGCGACGCATGCCAGCAAACAATTCGCGGCCCATACCCACCCCGTTGGCCGCGCGCAAAGCTTGTGGCATGGCCACGACGGGGCGCGCATCCCATTCGGCTGCGTCCACCAGGACCTGCAAGGTGCCGGCCACGGCGTCCAGTCGAATGCGGTCGCCACTTTGCACCTTGGCCAGTGGTCCACCGGCAGCCGCTTCCGGCGACACATGGATGGCCGCCGGCACTTTGCCCGACGCACCACTCATGCGGCCGTCGGTTACCAGCGCCACGCGGAATCCCTTGCCCTGCAGCACGGCCAGCGGCGGTGTGAGCTTGTGCAGCTCTGGCATGCCGTTGGCTTGCGGCCCCTGCCAGCGCACCACACAGATCACATCATGATTGAGTTCGTTCGCCTGAAAAGCCTGGTGCAGGGCGTCCTGCGAATCGAAGACCCGGCACGGTGCTTCAATCACATGACGGTCATCAGGTACCGCCGACACCTTGATCACGCTGCGTCCCAGATTACCCAGCAAAAGCTTGAGGCCGCCACTGGCGCTGAAGGGAGCCCCAGCTGTGCGCACCACGCTTTCGTCTTTGCTGGCCCCCGCGTCGCTCCATTGCAACGCGCCGTCAGTGCCTGCCGAAGGAACGCAGGTGAATTCGCGCAGGCCGCCTGCGCGCACGGTCAAGACATCGGCATGCAGGTAGCCCGCGTCCAGCAGTTCGCGAATCACAAAGCCCGGGCCGCCCGCGGCCTGGAACTGGTTCACATCAGCGCTGCCGTTGGGGTAGACGCGCGTCAGCAAGGGCACCACATCGGACAGGTCCGAAAAATCATTCCAGTCGATCACGATACCGGCGGCCCGTGCCACTGCTACCCAGTGAATCAAGTGGTTGGTGGAGCCGCCGGTGGCCAGCAGGGCCACCATGGCGTTGACGATGCAGCGCTCATCCACCAGCACGCCAATCGGCGTAAAACGCTTGCGCTGGGTGATATCCAGAACGGTGCGTACGGCCTCACGGGTCAGCTCACTGCGAACGTCAGCGCCCGGGTTGATGAATGCTGTGCCGGGCACGTGCAGGCCCATGGCCTCCAGCAGCATCTGGTTGCTGTTGGCCGTGCCATAGAAGGTGCAGGTACCCATACCGTGGTAGGCCGCAGACTCGGCTTCCAGCAACTCCGCGCGACCCACCAGCCCCTGCGCCGCCTTCTCGCGCACCTTGGCTTTTTCGTTGTTGGGCAGTCCCGATGTCATCGGGCCTGAGGGCACAAACACGGTGGGCAAGTGGCCAAAGTGCAGCGCGCCAATCAACAGGCCGGGCACGATCTTGTCGCAGACGCCCAGCATCAGGGCGCAGTCGAAGACATCGTGGCTCAGCGAAATAGCGCTAGCCATGGCAATGGCGTCGCGACTAAACAAACTGAGTTCCATGCCCGGTGTGCCTTGCGTCACGCCATCGCACATGGCGGGGACGCCGCCGGCCACTTGTGCGGTGGCTCCGAGGCGGCGCGCCTCCGTCTTGATCAGATCAGGATAGTGTTGCAGTGGTGCGTGCGCCGAGAGTAAATCGTTGTAGGCGTTGACGATTCCGATATTTGGGCCTTTTTCAGCCACCACCCGGTATTTGTCGATACCGGTGACGCGGGCCTTGTCCCCATCGGGCATGGCCGCAAAGGCATGGGCCACATTGGCACAGCCCATGCGGTCGGCGCCCGGTTTGCGCTGCGCGGCTTCGTGCAGACGCTCCAGGTAGGCCGTGCGGGAGGCAAGACTGCGGGCGCGAATGCGCTCAGTAACAGCGACAACGGTGGAATGCAAGGGTGTGGGGTTTGGCATGGTGAGCATGTAACATGACTACAGCTCTTATGGTAACTTGGTTACATCCTTTTTGGGCGGGCTAGAGTAACCAGCGCGTTACCAAATGATGGTGCTGCGCGCCCAGCCCAGCGCGGGTCAGCATTACAGCAAAGCCCATGCCGAAGAGCAATGAAAGAATGGTCCAGAACTTGCCTCGGACAAAGTACGCAATGAACCAGCTGGCAAACCAGTCAAGCCCCGTCAAGCCCAGGGGCATGCCCTCGCCGATGCCACTGATTGAGCGGTTGAAGAACTCGATATTCATCAGAAAGATGCCAAACGAGGCGAAACCCCGTACTACGTCCAGGGTTTCGATGCGTGCTGCAGAAACAACGGGCGAAGCTTGCCCCATGTGCACCTGCAACATTTGGTGGCATTTGAGCCAGGGATGTTGCAATTCACCAAGGGTTTCTACGGAGTCACAGGGCTAGTATGCAGGCTCACCAACTTTGAAAGCAGACCGATGTCTATGCAACCCCCATTCTTTGGCAAGCGCCCCGCCGATGCAGCGCCCGCCCGCGCGCCCACGGGCCAGCCTGGCAGCCTGTCCAACGCCGGCAGCACGGTCACCGGCAGTGCTCCGATGGCGCCGGTTGCAGGACCCGTGCCAAGCACTGCCCCTGCGGCGGCACCGCTTTCAGGCGCCCCCACCAAGGAGGGCGGTAGCAAGCTGACGGTGGGGCCGAACATCAAGCTCAAGGGCGTGGAGATCACCGACTGCGACACCCTGGTGGTCGAGGGCACGGTCGAGGCGACGATGGACTCCCGCGTCATGCACATCACCGAGATCGGCGCTTTCAAAGGCTCGGCCGAAATTGACTACGCCGAGATCCACGGCGAGTTCAATGGTGACTTGACGGTGCGCCAAAAGCTGGTGATCTATTCCACGGGACGGGTTAGCGGAAAAATCCGCTACGGCAAGGTAGTGATTCAGGAGGGTGGGCAACTGATGGGCGACATCCAGTTTGGCGCTGCCGTTGACACCAAAGCCTTGATGCCTCCCAAGTTGGGCATGCTCACTGCCGCGTGACGAGCCAGGCGGGGTGCGCTGGGGCGCCGCCCTGCTGATGCACGCTTCTATACTGCGTGCATGACCCACATCGCAGACCTTCGCAAGAGCTACGAACGCGCCGAACTCGACGAGGCAGCCTCACACGCCGACCCCTTGCAGCAATTCGACCAGTGGCTCCAGGAAGCCATTGCATCCGAAGTTCCCGAACCCAACGCCATGACACTGGCCACCGTGGCCGGCAACCTGCGCCCGTCCACCCGGGTGGTTCTGATCAAGGGCTACGACGCGCAGGGCATCACCTGGTACACCAACTACGAGAGCCGCAAGGGCCGCGAACTGGCCGGCAACCCGTTTGCCGCGCTGCAGTTCCACTGGGTGGAGCTGGAGCGCGTGGTCCGCATTGAAGGCGTGGTGGAGCGTGTCAGTGCTGCGGAAAGCGACGCCTACTTTCACACCCGACCGCTGGACTCGCGCCTGGGCGCCTGGGCGTCACCGCAAAGCGAGGTGATCTCGGGGCGGGGCGTGCTGGTGGCCAATGCGGCCAAATATGCGGCCCAGTTTTTGTTGCAGCCGCCTCGCCCGCCCCACTGGGGTGGCTATCGGCTCAAGCCCGACAACTGGCAGTTTTGGCAAGGGCGCAAGAGCCGACTGCATGACCGCCTGCGCTACACCATCTCGCCCGACGGACAGTGGCTGCGCGAGCGGTTGGCGCCTTAGGCGCACGCACGCACGCCCATCCATGCATACCGCTCTGCCTCTGCGGCATTTCCTGCTGGCACTGGCCGTCGTCGCCGTCTGGGGCACCAATTTCGTCGTCATCAAGCTGGCCCTCGGCCACATGCCTCCGCTGCTGTTTGCCACGCTGCGCTTTGCGGTTGCCGTGCTGCCAGCGATTTTTTTCCTGCCGCGACCCGCTGTTTCCTGGCGCAATCTGGCGGCCTATGGGCTGCTGATTGGCGTGGGCCAGTTCGGCCTGCTGTTTGTCGCCATGAATGGCCACATCTCGCCTGGCCTGGCCTCGCTGGTGATCCAGGTCCAGGTGTTCTTTACCATCGGACTGGCCATGCGCCTATCGGGCGAGCGGCTGCAGGGCGTGCAGTGGCTGGCACTGGCGCTGGCCACCGGCGGCATTGCCACCATCGTCCTGCACACCGACGGCAACACCACTGTGCTGGGGCTGGGCTTGATCCTGCTGGCAGCCATGTACTGGGCCGGCGGCAATATCGTCTCACGCAAGGCGGGCCAGGTGAACATGGTGGCCTATGTGGTGTGGTCCAGCGTGTTTGCCGTGCCGCCGCTGCTGGCGCTGACCCTGGTCGTGGAGGGCTGGGAAGCAGTCGCCACCGGCCTGCAGCAGGCCGATGCCGGCACTTGGGCCGCCGTGGCCTGGCAGGCCTGGGGGAATTCACTGTTTGGTTACGCCGCCTGGGGCTGGCTGTTGGCGCGCTACCCAGCCGCTACGGTCACACCCATGGCGCTGCTGGTGCCGCTGTTTGGCATGGGTAGCTCGGCGCTGATGCTGAGCGAAGGCCTGCCGGGCTGGAAGCTGGCCGCCGCCGCGCTGGTGATGGGCGGTCTGGCGCTGAATCTGCTGTGGCCGCATGTGCGCGCCAGGCTGATGGCGCGGAGGTGACCCCGCGAGCTCCTATTTCACTGAAACAGCGTCGCTGATCCGGTAGTACAGTCCATAGGGGTCGTCCTTCAGCACGGCAAACTGGCCTTCGACCACCACCGGCTCCAGCGTGTACTTCACCGGAGTCTTGGTCTTGACCTCGACCATGCTCTCCGGGCCGCCAGGCACGCAGAACGAACAGGACAGCGGCACGGAGCTGAGCAGAAAATGCTTTTGCTTCTCGCCCGGCTCCAGCGGCATCATGAAGCCCTGCACGCGCTGACTCTTCTGGTTGAGTGCCATCACCGGAGCCGGAAAGACTGGCAGCATGCGGTTCTTTTCGACCTTGGTCTTTACATCGGTCAACACCGACCAGGGCACCACGTCGGAACGTTCCTGCAGGGGGGCGAATGGGCTGTTGGGGCTGTGCACGCCGGCACCGGTGCCCGCAACCGGCGCGCTCGCGCTGGGTGACGCGGGTTGAGCCGACACGGCCAGAGGCAGCAGGCCCGCACAGAGCGCAACAAGCAGGGCCAGACGATGAAAGGCAGCGTGGGGGTTCATATTTTTCCTTAACCAGCGCATCTTAATGCTCGTGCTTCATTCCACAAAACTTGCCGATGGCCAGGCCCTTGCAGGCCGTCAGCAACTCTTTGTTGCACACGTCCTCCTTCTTGCCGGACTCCAGGCACTTGGCCGCCGCCTCATGGGCAGCGGCCATGGCGCGGTGGCGTGCAACGTCTTCCTTGGTCTGCTTGTCGTTGTGTGACTCAGCTGCTATACAAAAGGTAGCGCTACAGGCAATAGCGACGAGGGCTAGAAGCATTTTTTTCATATGGACTCCGTTAGGCTTGAATACAGTGGGACTTAGCGACCCTGCAAAAGTTCCAGCACGCTGACGCGGTAGGCACCCAGCGCTGGCAACAGCGCCGCGCCCAGCGACACGCCCAGCGCCAGGGCCGGCACCACGGCCAGTTCGGGCGGCCAGACCATGCCGCCAATCAGCAGCGTGGTGTCCAGCTTCAGGAACCAGCCCAGCGCCGCCGCAAAACCCTGGCCCAGCAGCAGACCCAGGGCGGCGGCCAGCAGGCCCAGCCACACGGCTTCACACAGCAGCAGCGCCGCCACTTTGGCCGGAGGCGCGCCCAGCATGCGCAACAGCGCCAGATCGCCCCGGCGCTCGCGCACGGCGCTCCACAGCGCAATGAACACACTCAGGGCAGCGGTCAGCAGTAGCACACCTGCAAAGGCGCGCAGCACGTCGGTACCCAAGCCCAGCATGTTGAGCAGGCGGGTGACCTCCAATGCGGGCGCTGCAGCCTGCATTTCGGTCGTAGTGTTGACGAACCGGGGAAAGCTCAACGCGGCCATGGGAGTCTTGTACTTCACCAGCGCCATGGTGACTTCGCGCTCTGCTTCCATGGCCTTACGGTCGTCGTCATCCAGCGCGGTGAAGTCTTCATGCACCTTCCAGACCGAGGCAGAGTCGGTCAGGATCAGGCGGTCCAGCACGCTGCCACTAGGCGCCAGTATGCCAACCACGGCGTAGGTGTTGTCGCCATGGGCGTGGCCACCAGCGCCCAGGCCGTGCGTGCCGACGAAAGTTTGCCCCAAACCGGCACCCAGCTTGGCGGCGGTGGTGGACCCCAGCACCACCTGCATGGGTCCATCCCACAGGCGGCCCTGGGCCAGCGTGGCCGCGTAATGCGTGAGGTAGGCGTGCGAGGTGCCAACGATGCGGTAGCTGCGAAAGCTGTCCCCCAGGCTGATGGGAATGACGCTGGCCACCAGGGGGTGCGTCTCAAGCGCCTTGACGGCCTGCAACGGCACATTGCCCGGTGGCACGTCGATGTGGAGCACACCACTAAGGATCAGCTGCATGGGGCTGCCCTTGGCCCCCACCACCACATCGATGCCGGCCAGATCCCGCTCAAAGGCCTGGGTTAGCTGGTGGCCGACCAGCAGCAGGAAAGTGATGGACGCCAGCCCCAGGCTCAGCAACAGCACATTGAGCGCCGCGCCCAGCGGACGCGACCACAGGTAGCGCCAGGCGAATGCCAGTGTCTTCATACTATTGATTTCATAGCGCACTACGCTGTAAATACGAGGGCTGGAAGCCGATTTTGCCATTGGCAACTGGCGGAATCAGCGCCGCCACCCGTGCATCGTGCGTGGCAATCACCAGCGTGGCGCCCTGCCCTTTGGCGGTGGCCAGCAGCAGACCTACTGCGTCGGCTGCTGCCTCATCGTCCAGGCTGGCGGTGGGCTCATCCGCCAAAATCACCTGCGGGTGCAGCAGCACGGAGCGAGCCAGCGCCACCCGTTGCGCCTGCCCGCCGGAGAGCTGGCCAGGTTTGCGCTGGACCAGCTCCATCACCCCCAACGCCTGCAGCACCGCGTGGATACGGCTGGCGTCCTCTTTCTGACCGGCTGCCCATTGCGCCATGGCCAGATTCTGGTAGACGCTCAAGGCCGCGCTCAGGTGCAGCTTTTGCGGCAAAAAGCCAATAGCCTTCGCGCGCCATGCGTCAGCCGCTACGGATTGGAGAGCATCCAGGGTTTGGCCGACCACTGTGATGCTGCCCGCGGTGGGCACCACCAGGGCCGCGACGATTGCCAGCCAGGTGGACTTGCCGCAGCCCGAGGGTCCGCTGAGCAACAGCACGGCACCCTGGGGCACATCGACGTCCGGAAAAACCAAACGCGCGCCGTTGGGATAGTGGTAGCACAGACCGCGTGTGCAAATCATGGCTCCGCCTTCACGGCTCGCGCTACCGGCAATGCCAAGCGCCTTACTCTTGTGCAGCGCGAATGGTGTCGCGCCCGTTACGATCCTTGGCGCGGCCCAGATCCGTGTCGAGAACGCGGGTGAGTTTGTCTACTGCGTCCGTCACGGCGGCCGCCATCTTGTCGGCATCGGCGGTCACGGTGACAGGGGGGCGACCCGCGACGCGGGCTTCCATGCGGCAACGCTTGTCATTGGTGCCGGACTTGCCAGCATCAATGTCAGATAGAAAAACTTCCACGCGGGTCACGGTTTCGGCAAAGCGGGCCATGCGGGTTTTGGTTTCGTCTTGAACCCATTGGACCAGGGACTCGCCGCCCTGGATGTGGTCATCGGTGTGTACTTGCACTTGCATAGTTGTTCTCCTTGGTGGGATCCGTCACCCGGGGGCGGGGACGAACCGTCTAGCGACAAACCTTTATAGCACGCAGTGCGCAGCATGTTTTGAGGTGGCGCAAGTGCGCCTTCAAAAGGGTTCAGTTGGGCCTTTCCGCGGGTGACAGCGCAATCGCAAACTGACGGATGTCGGGCTCGTCCGCGGCCAGCCTCACCATCTTCTCAAAGCGAAATCCCAGTTTCTCCAGCATGCGGCTGGAATCATGGTTGTCGGGATTGACCACCGCGATAACCCGGCGCAGGCCATGGCCGCGCACCGCACTGTCCAACACGGCGCGCGTAGCTTCCGCCGCATAGCCACGGCCACAGAACTCGGGCAACAGCGCGTACCCGATATCCACGTCTTCAAAGGCGTCGCGCTGGATCAGGCCGCACATGCCAATGGCCTCGCCCGTCGCCTTCAACTCCACGCGGTTCAGCCCAAAGCCGTTTCGCGCCACACTCGCGATGGGGCCGTTACGCAGATACGCCCGTGCATCGTCCAGTGTGCGCACCCCCTTGTCGGCGATGTGGCGAATAAAGGTAGGCTCGTTCAGCAACCGCAGAATAAATTCCGCGTCGTCGACGGTAAGGTGGCGCACCCGCAAACGCTCTGTTTCAGCCACAACCATGCAAACCGCTCCATACCAAAAAAGAATTGTTGCCCATCCTACCCGCAGGACCCGTGCGCGGCACGCGCCACCACCTTGCTCCCGGTAAAATCACCTGCTCTGACAGAAATGACCCGCACATGACCGACACCGTATCCACTCCTCCCGCCACACCGATCCAGCCCGGCCTGCAGTCCCTTTCCAAATCCTTCGAGCCCGCCGCGCTGGAAGCCCATTGGGGTCCCGAGTGGGAAAAGCGTGGTTATGGCGTGGCCGGCTACCGCGGCACACAGGCGCCCCAGGCCGGTCAGCCCGCCTTTTGCATTCAGTTGCCGCCACCCAATGTGACCGGCACGCTGCACATGGGGCATGCGTTCAACCAGACGATCATGGACAGCCTGACGCGTTACCACCGCATGCTGGGCGCCAATACGGCCTGGATTCCTGGCACCGACCACGCTGGCATTGCCACACAGATCGTGGTCGAGCGCCAGTTGCAGGACCAGGGTGTCAGCCGCCACGACCTCGGCCGCCCGGCCTTTGTGGAGAAGGTCTGGGAGTGGAAAGAGAAGTCGGGCAACACCATCACCACCCAGATGCGCCGCATGGGCGACAGCGTGGACTGGAGCCGCGAATACTTCACGATGGACGAGAAGCTGTCCAAGACCGTGACCGAGACCTTTGTGCAGTTGTACGAGCAGGGCCTGATCTACCGCGGCAAGCGCCTGGTGAACTGGGACCCGGTGCTAATGAGCGCCGTGAGTGACCTGGAAGTGGAGAGCGAAGAAGAAGACGGCTCGCTATGGCACATCCGCTACCCGTTTGCCGACGGCCCACAAATGGTCAACGGTGAGATGGTCGAAGGCCTGGTGGTGGCCACCACCCGCCCCGAGACCATGCTGGGCGACGTGGCCGCCATGGTGCACCCCGAGGACGAGCGCTATGCCCACCTGATCGGCAAGCACGTCACCCTGCCGCTGTGCGGGCGCACCATTCCCGTGATTGCCGACGACTACGTGGACAAGGCTTTTGGCACCGGCGTGGTCAAGGTCACGCCGGCCCACGACCAGAACGACTACGCCGTGGGCCAGCGCCACCAGCTGCCCATGATTTGTGTGCTGACGCTGGACGCCAAAATTGACAGCAACGCGCCCGCCGCCTACGTCGGCATGGACCGCTTTGCCGCCCGCAAGCAGATCGTCAAGGACCTGGACGTCCTGGGCCTGCTGGTCGAAGTCAAGAAGCACAAGCTGATGGTGCCGCGTTGCGCCCGCACCGGCCAGGTGGTCGAGCCCATGCTGACCGACCAGTGGTTTGTCGCGATGAACAAAGTCAGCGACAAGGACCCGATGGGTAAATCCATCGCCCAAAAAGCGATTGATGCGGTGCAAAGCGGCGAAGTGACCTTCGTACCCGAAAACTGGGTCAATACCTACAACCAGTGGATGAACAACATCCAGGACTGGTGCATCAGCCGCCAGCTTTGGTGG
>CAINUX010000062.1 GCA_903853895.1 uncultured beta proteobacterium
AGGGCAATGCGCTCGACAGCAAGCAGCACTTCATGCATGTGCATTGGGTACCGCGCTGGGCGGGCGAACTGTTCTGGAAGCTGTGGGTGTTCTACATGGCACAGCGCGACCAGCTTAACCCCGACCACCCGTATGCCTTCGTCACCCGCGAAGGCAAGCCCTACAGCATTGACGCCTTCGAGGACGCCCATGCCAAGGCGGTCAAGCGCCTTGGCCTCATCCCAGCCAAGGCGCTCGGCACTACACCCCACGGCCACCGTCATGCCTACGGACAGCGTCTGTCCGATCTGCAGCTCGACGCCATCTTCCTGAAGAAGGCGTTGCATCACAAGTCGTTGGAATCACAGGCCGTTTATACCGAGCCGGATCGAGTGAAGCTCAACCGAGCCATCGATGCCGCCCTGGCCCGCGCGGAAAAGGCCGAGGATAGCGTGGCGCTGCCGCCGCCCGACTTCCTCGCCTACGGCTTCAAGGACGTTGATCCACTAGGCCTGTTCTCTGGCCCGAACCCGAAATTATTGAGGAGAAACTGATGCGTAAAGGACAAACGGCAACTATCAAAAAATTCGACCCCGAATTCCGCTTTCTGCTCGATCTCGATCCGGCACTGGAAAGCTGGCGGGCGTGGGCGGAGGAATATTGGGTGGGGCTCCACCGGACGTCCACGAACATACAAAATTCCCTAGTTGCATTCCTGGTCACCTACCTGCACGGCAAGGGGCTGCACACCCTACCGCCAATGGAATTCTTTGTAAGGGATGGCGAATTGCCCGCACTCGATGCGGCACTCGGCTTGGCGTTGCTCGCCGACAATGAAGCCAAGAAAAAGCACGACGCCGTCAGCGACTTCCTCGACTGGATTCTGCGCGAAAAGCTCGCCGTACTCGATGCTGACGATCATCGTGTGGTGCCGCCGAGCCTTTCCAATCCCTTCCAGAGAAGACGGATCAAGCAGCACGGCAAGGCATCCGACCTGAGTTTCGCCCATGTCCGGAAACTTGATCCCAAGCTGGAGGACTGGCGCAGCCTCGCCGCCGAATGGCTGAAGGATCAGAAAAGCGCTGTCAGTACCTACCGCATTGCCCTCGACAAGTTTCTGATCCACTATCTCCACGGCCAAAACCTGGAGCGCAACTACGGGCGCTTCCTGCTGCGCGAGACGGAAAAGCCGGACTTTGCTCAGGTGATCGTCAGCAGCAAGCGCGAGGGCACGCAGACGCTTCAAGCGGAGGATGTGAAAGTTAACAACTTAGCCGCCGACTTCCTCGACTGGGTTCTAGCGACCAAGCTGGGTGATCCCGAAACCAGCGCGTGGGATACCTCCCGGTTCCACAACCCCATCCAGCGCCTGACGAAATCCGGCCTTGCCACGAACACCCAATCGGACAAAGCCTCGCTCTCGATCCGCTATATCCGCGAACTGCGCGGCATGCTGGCCGAGGGCCGCCACTTCCGCGACTGGGCATGGGCGCAGCAGGCGATGGAGGAAGGGCGAATCGGTGGCGACTGGTTCGTGGTCGATTCCAAGCGCATCGATCCCAAAGACCCGGACTGCGTGTTCCGGCAGCGTGCCACGACCAAATACGAAATCGAAACCAAGGGCTATCCGGCCGAGGTGTGGGAAATGTGGTCGCCCGTGCGTGCGGTAGCGCTCTACCTCAAGCTGGAACTGCCCCTACGTACCTTTCAGGTCCGCATGCTAGATTCAGGCGAGGCAGACACCTGGCGCTACGTGCATGCGCCGGGCGGCGGGGGCTTTGTGCTCAACCACGGCCCCCTCGCCACCGGCAGCGAGAAGCGGCCCTATCAGCGCGGCGTGTTCCATCGCAGCGCCAACGAGAACGAGGCGGATTTCTATATCAACACCAACAAGACCGACGACATCAATAAGGCCGAGAACGAAAAGGGCTACGTCATTCCCTGGCCCCATGTCGAGGTGCTGTACTGGCTGGAGAAACTACGCAACTGGCAGGAACGCTACAACCCCATAACACTCCCAACGCCGTGGACTGAATTGGAAACCAAGCACTTCGGCAGAACTCCACCCCATCCCGAGGTGCTGGCGCAACGCGGCTCAGCCTGTTTCCTGTTTCGCGACCCGACCGACGGCGAGGGCGATAAGCCGCTCGTGAGCACCGCTCTGGAGCGCTTTTGGAACTTCCTTCTGCTACGCCTAGAGCAGCGCTGCGCTGACCATGACGAGACGCTGGATAACGGAACACCGTTGCGATTTGTCAATCCATATGGCAGAGGAACGTTCTTCCCCTTACATGCCTTGCGTGTGTCACTGATCTCTTACTTCATCCTCGACCTCAAGCTGCCGATTGCGGTGGTATCGAAGATGATCGCCGGTCACGCGACCATCATTATGACGCTCTACTACACCAAGTTCGGCAAGGCGTACATGCGCGAAGTATTGAGCGCGGCCGAGAAGAATGAACTGGAAGCCGAGCAGGCCAATCACCGACGCTTTCTGCAGGATGCGAGTTTCGAGCAGGTGACCCAGCGCTTCGCCTATGTGTCCGAGGACGCGGTGCAGGCGGCGATCCAGAACAGATCCGCCGCTGCCTTCGTCTTCGATGACAAGGGTATTTGCCCCAATGGCTCGACGCTGTGCGATGTGGGTGGTGAAAAACTGCGGCCCGATTCGACGGCAAGCGACTATGCCCCCGTCCCCGGCTTTCCGCAGGAGCGCAACTGCGTGTGTTGCCGCTTCTTCCTATCCGGCCCTGCCTTTCTGCCCGGTCTGATAGCACACTTCAATGCCGTCAGCGAAAAGACTCACCGCCAGAGCGACCGCTACAGCGCCTTGCAGGACAAGCTGACCTTCCTTGAGGATCAGCAG
>CAINUX010000063.1 GCA_903853895.1 uncultured beta proteobacterium
CGCAACCCAGGATGTGATCGTCATCAAGAACCCTGGCAAGCCCGATATGGCGATGGTGGTCAAGGAGGGGCAGGAGCTCAAGGAATACAAGTCCTCCGGCCAGATCGGCGAGGGCCAGGGTGCCAAGGCGGGAACTGCCTATCGGCTCAAAAACGGCTCGATGGTGTATGTGCCCGAGGCCGTAGCTGGTAATGCCATTGCTGCCAGCCGGCAGTCCAACTGAGATGCCTTGACCGCATCCGCGCCCTCGCCACCCATCTCCCGTTGCCTGAGCACATTCACATTCGGGCAGTGCCTATCTTTGCAAGCAAGTGAAATATGGAGGAATCGATGAATACTATTCGAAATGTTCAACCATCCCGCATCTACCCCCAGTCGGCAAACTACCTTACCACCCGCCGTGATGCGCGGTTCGCCAAAGGGCTGCTGGACCAGTCCGTGGCGCTATTTTTGGGCGGTGAGCCGGAAGCGGCTCGCCTGGTATTGCGCGATCTGGTGAGCGCAACCGTCGGGTTTGAAATGCTGGCCGCACGGACCAACATGTCCGCCAAGAGCCTGCGTGGGATGCTGACGTGCCATGGCCGAATGGGCATGGATGGCCTGTCGACCATTTTCAGCGCAATCCGTGACTGGCTTCAGGTGACGCTGGAAGTGCAGGTGCTAGACGCCACTTGACGTCCAATGTGGGGCATCGCACGACATTTCCGCACGACATTGGAGTAAGCTGTTGACTGTTCAAAGTTGACAACCTCCCATGGAGCGCATATGAGTGACACAGACACCACTGGTTTCGGCAAATTCGTCCCCGGCTTTGATTTTCTGCAAAACCTGGCCAAAGGGGCGAGCAGCAATATCCCGCAAATGCCCAATCTGGGCAACTGGGTGGCGCCCACGCTGAACGTGGAAGAATTGGAAAAACGCATCGAAGAGCTCAAGGCCGTGCATTTCTGGCTGGAGCAGAACTCTCGCGCCCTGGGTGCCACCATCCAGGCGCTGGAGGTGCAAAAAATGACGCTGGCCACACTCAAGGGCATGAACTTCAACATTGGTGATGTGGCCAACGCCCTCAAGCTCAAGGCCGCAGAATCGGTCCACTCCGGCGTGCAGCGGGTGTCGGAGCGTGCAGCCTCCACCGCCAAGACCATTTCGGATGTGGCCACTGGCCATTCTGGCGCGGCGGCCAAGGTCAGTAAGGCGGCGGCGGGAGTAGGGTCCCTGGTCGACCCCCTGCAGCTGTGGGGTTCTCTCACCCAGCAGTTCCAGCAGATTGCCGCGGGCGCTTTCAAGGAAGCCACCGCCAAAACGGCCGTGGACGTGACCAAGAACATGGCCACCGGCATGGCCAAAGAGGCTCTGAAGTCCGCCAAGGCGGCGGGTAAAAAGGCGGCTAGCGGCGCGGTTAAGCGCGCCACCAAACCCGCAGCACGGAAAACAACCCCACGTAGCCGTTAGTACGAGGCCGGGCAGACCGCCATGGGTGCGGATATGAAGCTCTTTCCCTACGCGCACGCCACCCATCCGCAGTGGCAGATGGCTGCTGCGCTGGTACTGGCGCAGTTGCGGGCGCAAATGGCGCTGCATGGCTATGCCAGCGCGCCCACACTGGCGTTGCTCTACATCACCGACCACTATGCCGATGTGGCTCAAGACATCCTGGACCACCTGGGTGCCGAGTTGCCGTGGGTGACAGACTGGTCGGGCACGGTGGGCCTGGGCATTGTGTCTAACAACGTGGAGTACTGGGACGAGCCCGCCATGGCCGTCATGCTGCTGGAATTGCCCAGTGACCAATACCGGGTCTTCTCCGGGGTGGCGCCACTGGGAATGGGCTTTGAGGCCCACACGGCGCTGGTGCATGCCGATCCGCAAACCGCTGATGTCGACGAATTGATTGAAGAGATGGCCGCGCGCACGGACGCTAACTATGTTTTTGGGGGCTTGAGCAGCAGCCGCCGGCAGGCGGTTCAGTTTGCGGTGGGCGGCAATGGCAACATCGGCGGCCACGGTGCAGCCAGTGGCGTGTTCAGCGGCGGCTTGAGCGGCGTGGCATTTGGGCCTGGCGTGGCACTGGTGTCACGCGTCACGCAGGGCTGTATGCCGGTATCTGCTGTGCGCAAGGTCACCGAGGCCGACCAGAACCTGGTGCTGACACTCAACGGCGAACCGGCGCTCGATGTGATGCTGCGGGACCTGGCCGTTTCGCTGGATGAGCCCCAGGAGGCGTTGGACGTGGTCCGTGCTACGTTGGTGGGGCTGGTTCCAGCGCAGGATGTGCAGGCCACCTACGACACAAATGGGGCGCCAAGGCAGGCGGTGCGCCAGACGGGCAACTTTGGCGAAGACGTGCTGGTGCGCCATATCATCGGGCTGGACCCGGGGCGGCGTGGCATTGCCGTGGCCGACCGCGTTGAGGCTGGTGCGCAACTGGTGTTTTGCCGGCGCAACGTGCAGGCCGCCCGCGCCGACCTGACGCGTATCTGCGCGGAGATTCGTGAGGAACTGGAGCCACAGGAGCAGGCGCTGGAAACGGCACACGCGCTGCAGGCCTCAACGCTGGAGTCGGCGCCGCATCCGGCACGGCGCATTGCCGGTGCGGTGTATGTGAGCTGCACCGGGCGCGGTGGAAACCATTTTGGTGGACCCAGCGCCGAGTTGCAACTGGTGCGCCGCGCGCTGGGGGACGTGCCGCTGGTCGGTTTTTTTGCCGCAGGGGAAATTGCCCACCACCACTTGTACGGCTACACCGGCGTGCTCACGGTGTTCATCGCCACGCCGGCAGAGGGGCTGGCTTGAAGTCGCTGAAACCAGAATCCGGTGGGGAAATGCAAGCCATGCGCCAGGCCGCGACCGAGCTGGCCGAGCGTGAACTATTGTTGCAGCAGATTCTGGACACCTCCAGCGTGGCCATCTTTCTGGTCAACATGCAGGGGCGCATCACCCATGCAAACCGGCGCATGGCGGAAATGTTTCGCTGGACCGTGGGCGAGCTGGTGGGCATGGAATACGTGGAGCTGATCGACCCGGTAGAGCGCGACGTTGGACGCGCGCTGATGGTCCAATTGTTGACTGGCAAGGTGCAGTCAACCGATGTGGAGCGGCGTTACTGGCGCTCTGACCGGAGTGAGTTTTGGGGGCACTTGTCTGGACGGCGGTTTGTCGACGGCAATAACCAGCATCTGGGGCTGGTCGGCGTGATGGTCGATATCACGGACCGCAAGCGGGCCGACCAGCGCCAGTTGCACCACAACCGCATTTTGCAACTGCTGGCGGAAAAAGCACCGCTCACCGTGGTGCTGGACACCATGGTCCGGGATGTGGAAGCCATCAACCCCGCCATGCTGTGCAGCGTGTTGTTGCTCGATGCGCAGGGCAAGCACCTGCACCATGGCGCTGCCGCCAGACTGCCCGCGTTTTACACCCAGGCGATCGATGGTGTGGCGATCGGGCCCGGCGTGGGCTCTTGCGGCACCGCAGCGTTTACCGGGCAGCGTGCCATTGTGGAAGATTTGTCGACCAGTCCCTGGTGGGCGCCGTTTCTGGACGTGGCGCGCCAGGCGGACCTGGGCGCTTGTTGGTCGCAACCCATTCTCTCGGCACAGGGCAAGGTTTTGGGCACGTTTGCCATTTACCACCGTCTGCCGACTAGGCCAGAGCCTGAAGATCTGGTGTTGATCGAGGACGAAGCCCGGCTGGCCGCCGTGGCCATTGAAAAATCCGTGGCAGAGGCCCGGTTGCAGCTGTCGGCTAGTGTGTTCAGCCACGCCCGCGAGGGCATCATGATCACCGATGGGCATGGCCTGATCGTCGAGGTCAACGACATGTTTTCAACCATCACGGGCTACAGCCGTGAAGAGGCAGTGGGCCAGAACCCGCGCACGTTGCTGCACTCAGGCCGGCACGGCAGCGAGTTCTACGCGGCCCGTGCCAAGGCACTCGAAGAAAACGGCTACTGGAGTGGCGAGGTCTGGAACCAGCGCAAGAACGGAGAAGTGTTTGCCGAGATGCTCACCATCAGCATGGTGCGCGATGCAAATGGCGCGCCGCAAAACTTTGTCGCACTGTTCACCGACATCACGCCCATGAAGGAGCACCAGCGCCAGCTGGAGCACATCGCCCATTTCGACGCACTAACGGGTTTGCCCAACCGGGTACTGCTGACCGATCGGCTGCAGCAGGCGCTGACCCAGAGCCAACGCCGGGGTCTCTCGGTGGGAGTGGTGTACCTGGATCTGGACGGCTTCAAGGCGGTCAACGACGCCCATGGGCATGGCCTGGGTGACGACCTGTTGGTGGCGCTGGCGCAGCGCATGAAGGGCGCATTGCGCGATGGCGACACCCTGGCCCGCATCGGGGGAGACGAGTTTGTCGCCATACTGGAAGATCTGGAGAACGTGCACGATGCCGAGCCGGTGCTGGAGCGCCTGCTCCATGCGTCTGCAGCGCCGGTAGTGCTGGGGGAATTCAGTTTGCAGGTATCGGCCAGCATTGGCGTGACCGTCTACCCGCAGGATGGCTCCGAGGTGGACTTGTTGCTGCGCCATGCCGACCAGGCCATGTATGTGGCCAAGCAGGCGGGCAAGAATCGCTACCACCTGTTCGATGTGGTGCAGGACACGGCGGTCAAAACCCAGCGCGAGAGCCTGGAGCACATTCGCGCTGCGCTGGAACGACAGGAATTTGTGTTGTATTACCAGCCCAAGGTGAACATGCGCACGGGCGCGGTGATCGGGGCCGAAGCCCTGATCCGCTGGCAGCACCCCGAGCGCGGGCTGCTCCCGCCAGCGGTCTTCTTGCCAGCCATTGAAAACCACCCCATCAGCGTCGCTGTAGGCGAATGGGTCATCGCGACGGCCCTGCAGCAGATGTTGCAATGGAAAGCGCAGGGCCTGCAAGTGGCAGTGAGTGTGAACATTGCGGCGCGCCAGCTGCAGCAGGACAACTTTGTGGCACGCGTGACGCAATTACTGGCGCTCTACCCGGGGGTGGCGCCGCAGTGGCTGGAGCTGGAGATTCTGGAGACCAGTGCACTGGAGGACATGGGGCAGGTTTTCCAGGCGATCCAAGCCTGCCAGGCACTGGGGGTGCGGTTTGCGCTGGACGACTTCGGTACGGGCTACTCGTCGCTGGCGCACCTGCGCCACCTGCCGGCCGAGGTCATCAAGATCGACCAGAGCTTTGTGCGTGACATGCTGGACGACCCCGATGATCTGGCCATCGTCACCGGTGTCATTGGCCTGGCTTCGGCCTTCCGCCGCGAGGTGATCGCCGAGGGCGTTGAAACCACGGCCCATGGGGTACAGCTACTGGCGTTGGGCTGTGTGATGGCCCAGGGCTATGGCATTGCCCGCCCCATGCCCGCCGGCGATCTGCCAGCCTGGGTAGCCAGCTGGCGCCCGGATGCGGCCTGGATGCTAAACGAAGACTTATAAATACCCAAATTGGGTATAGTTTTGGATTTTTTCGCAGAATTTGCGCAAAAATGGCTCTAGCCCACGTGCAATATGCTTGAGTAGCTATTATTGTGATAGCGTCTTCTAGATGCCTGTAGCCCGCTCCGCCTTGAATCGGGCCCGAAATTCGCCAAACGCACCCGCATCCAGCGCCTCGCGCACCTCGCGCATCAGGTTCAGGTAGTAGTGCAGGTTGTGGATGGTGGCTAGCATGGGGCCCAGCATCTCGCCGCAGCGGTCCAGGTGGTGCAAGTAGGCACGGCTAAAACCACCGCGTCCGCCCTGGTCCCAAGAAACCCCAGCGGTGCCCGCGCAAGCGTGGCATGTGCAGCTGGGGTCCAGCGGCTGTGGGTCCATCTTGTGGCGGGCGTTGCGCAGTTTCAGGTCGCCATAGCGGGTGAAGATGGTGCCGTTGCGCGCGTTGCGCGTGGGCATCACGCAGTCGAACATGTCCACGCCGTCGGCCACGCCCTGCACCAGATCTTCGGGCGTGCCCACACCCATCAGGTATCGCGGCTTGTGGGCGGGCAGGCGGTGCGGCGTGTGCGCCATGATGCGTAGCATCTCGTCCTTGGGTTCGCCCACGCTGACGCCACCGACCGCGTAACCGGGGAAATCCATCTCCACCAACTGGTCCAGCGACTCCTGGCGCAGGTTCTCAAACATGCCACCTTGCACGATGCCAAACAGCGCGTTCGGGTTTTCCAGTTTGGTGAATTCGGCCTGGCAGCGTTTGGCCCAGCGCAGGCTCAGCTCCATCGATGTGCGCGCCTCGCGCTCGGTGGTGATGTGGCCCTTGGTGTCGTAGGGCGTGCATTCATCGAACTGCATGACGATGTCGCTGTTGAGCACGGTCTGGATCTGCATGCTGATCTCGGGTGTCAAAAACAGCCTGTCGCCATTGACGGGACTGGCGAACTTGACGCCTTCCTCACTGATCTTGCGCATCTCGCCCAGGCTCCAGACCTGGAAGCCACCCGAGTCGGTCAGGATGGGTTTGCTCCACTTCTCAAACGCATGCAGGCCGCCAAAGCTGGCCATGACGTCCAGCCCGGGGCGCATCCACAGGTGGAAGGTGTTGCCCAGGATGATTTGCGCACCCATTTCCTCCAGGCTGCGCGGCATGACCCCCTTGACCGTGCCATAGGTGCCCACGGGCATGAAGATGGGCGTTTGCACGACGCCGTGGTTGAGTGTGAGCGTGCCACGGCGGGCATGGCTGGTGGGGTCGGTTTTTAAGAGGTCGAATTGCAGCATACGGCTATTGTCTGGCATTGCCGGTGGATCAGAAAGTCAAGAAACTATTCATGCTTTGCCATCAAATTGCTTGACTCGATGATTTGTAAAGGAGGAGCCATGCAATCAGAAGCCATTGTTTCCAGCAAAGGCCAGATCACCCGGCCCGCTGCCATGCGGGCCAAGCGGGGCATGGAGTTGGTGATCAAGCCCGAGCTGCCCATGAGCGCGTACTACGGCATGCTCAAGGTCTACAACCTGAATCCGGCTGGTCTTGAAATTGAGAAAGAGCCGGATCGGGAGTTTGAATGAACCTCGTTGACTCTTCAGGCTGGATTGAGTTTTTTCTGGCTGGCCCAAACGGCCCCTTGTTCAAACCTGTGATCGAACAGCGCGACGCACTTTTGGTACCTGTGATTGCTCTGTTTGAAGTCCACAAAGTGCTCAGTCGCAAGGTGCAGACTGAGGCGGACGAAGCTTGCCTGATTGTCATGCGCCTGGGCAGTGGTTGGACATCCCCGACCGGCGTGCTGTGGCTGCTGCCGACACTGCTGCGCGACAAACTAGCACACGCAGCGTCGCGATGGTGTGATACTTGAGCGCCCTGCGACGGTGGCTGTTTGACACCTGTGGCAGCATTTTCAGACGTTTGGAGACCATGCATGCACAACGGCACACGTGAAGTTCGTTTGGGGGTGGTGCTGGCTGTTGTCTGGCTGGCAATGGCCCCGCACGCACGCGCCGGGGACACGTGGGACGCTTGTAGCATGTTGCAACAAGCCGATGTCGAGGCAGCCTTTGCACCGCGCAAGTTTGATGCTGGCACGCCCGGCAAGCCCGTCGTGCCGCGTTCGCCCACCGCGGCGGTGGTGTCCAAGTGCACCTACACCTCGGCGGGTGCCACGGCCAGGGACCGTATCACGGTATCCCTGTTGGCGCGGCGTGCGCCGAGCGATGCCTCGGGGGTCACGCCCCAGGCAGCCAAAGCGGGGGCCCTCCAGTTGAAGGTGACGCCGGTAGATGTTGCCGGTCTGGGAGACGGTGCGTACACGATCAACATGGGTAGCGCAGCATTCCCTGTTATTGAGCTCAACGTGTTCCGGGGCAAGCGCGACTGGCTGATTTTTGGCAGCGGGGCCATGAAGGTTGATCCAAGTGACGCCTTAGAACGCCTCAAGAAAATTGCGCAGGCAAGTACGGCGCGCTTGTAGCGTATGACGAAGCGTACGTGTTGGGGGCTGATTGGAGGGCTCATCCTGGCTGGATCAGTCATGAGTCCTTCGATGGCTATGGACTTTGATGCATTGCGGTCTGGCTGCGGCGGGGGTGTCACCGGCGGTAGTTCGGGTGTGCTGCTGTCGCGCGATGGTCGTCTGTGGGGTTGGAAACGCGATTCGGCGGGGTCCGCCATCAAGCTAGGGCCAGTGATCGGTGTCGATGCAGCCGCTGCTACTCGGCTTTTTGGGCAAGCGCTGTCGGAAGAATTCAAGTTGATTCGGTACCGACAAATGGGGAGCCGGACGTGTTGGGTGCAGATCTCGGGGTTGGGAGATAGCGCAGTGGTGGAAGCGCCCAGGCATGGTGTGTATTGGACAGACCCCCAGAATGCGCCGGCGCTGGCTCTGGGACTTTTTGAGGCACTGGAAAAACTCCGACGCGATTTGACTGCCGTGCCGGCCGGGCACTACACGCCAAAGTGAACCCGCAGCGGCTCTTACACTAGGGTGCGCGCCAACAACATCGCGTATCAACAGTGCCGCACAAACGCCTCAAACGCGTCCAACGGTAACGGGCGGCTGAACAGATAGCCTTGATAGGCATGGCAGCCGGAACCGGCCAGATAGACGCGCTGCGCTTCCGTCTCCACCCCTTCAGCGATCACGCCCAAGCCTAGACTTTGTGCCAGAGCGACGATGGTCTTGGCTATTGCCGCATCGTTCGGGTCAATCAGCACATCGCGCACAAACGACTGGTCAATTTTCAATTGGTCGAGCGGCAAACGCTTCAGATACGACAGCGAAGAGTATCCGGTCCCGAAGTCATCCAGTGAAAAACCGATGCCTTTGGACTTGAGTGCAAACATTTTCTCGATCACCGCCTCGACATTGTCGACCAGCAGGCTCTCGGTCAGTTCCAGTTTCAATTTCTTCGGGTCAGCACCCGTCTGATGGAGAGTCGTCAGAACTTTGGCGACAAAATCGGGCTCACGGAACTCCTTGGCACTGACATTTACAGCCACCGTAAGATGTGCCATGCCGGGCTGGTTGGCCCATAGCGCCAGCTGGGAGCAGGCGGCCTTTAGTACCCATTGGCCTAAAGACAGGATGAGTCCGGTTTCCTCGGCCAACGGGATGAAGTTGTTTGGCGCCACCATGCCGAGCTCTGGGTGCTGCCAACGCAACAAGGCCTCGGCCCCCGTCACCCGTCCGTTGTCCACCACCTGTGCCTGGTAGTGCAACAGGAACTGGTCGCCTTCAATCGCTCTGCGTAGGCCCTTTTCCAAAGCGGCGCGCTCGATGAGCAAGGACTGCATGACTGGATCGAAGAAGTGCAGGGCATTGCGTCCGGTCTGTTTGGACTTGTACATGGCAAGATCAGCCTGCTTCATCAGGTCGTCAATGCGGGCCATATGGCCTTTGAACAGCGTGGCACCAATACTTGCGGAGCTTCTGTATTCAGTGGTGTTGAGTTGATAGGTGCTGTTCAGTGCGGCGAGGATTTTCTCGCCAACCGTCTTTGTCTGGGTGGCAGCCTCCTCCAGGTTACCACTCAGGCTCTCCAATACGACCACGAACTCGTCGCCACCCAAGCGTGCCACGGTGTCCCCCTCCCGCACGCTGGCCGCTATGCGGTGTGCCACTTGCTGCAGTAGCAGGTCGCCGACATCATGCCCCAGGGTGTCGTTTAGGGTTTTGAAATTGTCCAGGTCAATGAACAGCAGTGAACCGTAGCTGGCACTGCGGGCACAGACTGCCATGGTCTGTCTAAGACGATCCAGTAGCAGTGTGCGGTTGGGCAGCCGGGTCAGCGAGTCAAAGAACGCCAGTTCATTGATCTTTTCCTCTGCTATCTTGCGTTCCGTTATGTCCTGGTGCGACGCGACATAGTGGGTAACCTCCCCGTCGTCACCCAGCACCGCTGAGATCGTGAGCCATTTTGGATACTCGGTGCCGTTTTTTCGTCGATCCCAGATTTCGCCTTGCCATCTGCCGGTTGCCTTGATGGACTCCCACATGGCACTGTAGAAATTCGCGTCGTGCCGGCTGGATTTCAGCAGGCGCGGTGTCTGTCCGACAGCATCATCGGCGCTGTAGCCGGTGATCTCGCTGAACGCATGGTTGACGCGCAGGATCACGCCATGGGGGTCGGTGACGACCATGCCTTCTAGTGACTCAAATGCAGTTGCCGCAATGCGAAGCTCGGCCTCAGCGGCTTTGCGAAAACTGATGTCGCTGATGCTGCCGACGAAGAACGTTGTTCCATTTAGCAGCGTTTCGGTGACTCCCAACTCGATGGGAAAGGTGGATCCGTCCTTGCGTCGGGCGATCACGTCACGGCGCAGTCCGATGACCTTGCGGATGCCACTGCTGTGGTAGTTATTGAGGTAGCCGTCGTGCGCGGATTGGTAGGGTTCTGGCATCAGCATGCGGACGTTTTGCCCAACAACTTCCGCAGCGCTGTAGGCAAACATCCGTTCTGCGGCCTTGTTGAAGGATTCGACCACACCATTGCCGGCCATCACCACGACACCGCTCTGCACGCCGTTGAGCACCGCCCGCAGCCGGGTTTCACTGGCCGCAAGCACCTGCTCGGCCAGTTTGCGCGCGGTAATGTCGGTGGCGTAGGCCAGGATACAGGACTGGCCGTTGAGCTCAGTCACTTCGGCCGACAGGCTCACTTGGCGCGCCTCACCATTTTTGTGCATCCACACGGTCTCGTAGTTGACCAGCCGCCCGGTACCACGAATCGCCTGCACCCAGGGTTCGCGCGTCGCCTCATCCGGCCAAATGCCAACTTCCACCGAAGTTTTTCCAACCAGATCGGCTCTGGCCCAGCCGAAATCTCGTTCGTAGTTCTCGTTGGCCTCGATGAAACGACCATCTTCTGCGGAGGCTATGGAGGCCGCGATCGGACAGGAACGGAAGGCCGTTGAAAACCGTTGCTGCGACCGCTGAAGTTCGATTTCAGCGAGTTTGCGCTGGGTCACATCACGGGTGACACTAAGCGCTGCGGTCACAAGGCCTTGGGTGTCGCGCATGGGCACGATATGCGAATCCAGCCAACGGGTTGTTCCCCGAAGGCCGCGAATTTCGAACTCCAGGCTGCCAGACTCTCCCTGGAACACGCGTTGATTGCACGCCCTGAACGCGTCGTGGTATGGCGCAAGAATCAAATCTTCTAATCGTCTGCCCACCACCTGATCGGCAGAATCGGCCTCAACCATATCCAGCCCGGCGCGATTCATTTGCAGCAACGTGCCGCCAGCATCCACCATCTTGACGCACTCGGGCTCGGTATCCACGATGGTGCGAAGCCGCAACTCGCTCTCGCGCAGCCGGCTTTCCAATGCGAACCGTTCAGCCTGCAGTGCAATGATGAGTAACCCAATCAGTACGACGGTCGCCATGTAACTCCACAGCAGGATCAGGCTGGAATGAACGTCGCCGAGGACAAATGGGCCTATTCCGCGAGCGGTGCTCCACGCGGCCACGATGGAGAACGCCAAGCCACCCATGGCAGTCGCAGTGCTGCCAAAACGCAAGGCAGCCCACACCAGCATGGGCAAGGGCAGAAGCGCGAACGGCAATCCCCCTGCTCGTTGTTCGAACGGATGAATAAATGCCAGCCACGCCACCGCAATGGCCAGTACAAGCCAGGTCAGCAACTCTTTGTGGGCAAGGCGTAGCGGTGCCAAGCTTGCGTGGGAGATGCTCATGAGCAGGGGTGCGGCGAGCAATACGCCCACCGT
The DNA here is from genome assembly GCA_903853895.1 of uncultured beta proteobacterium. Classification (GTDB taxonomy): domain Bacteria; phylum Pseudomonadota; class Gammaproteobacteria; order Burkholderiales; family Burkholderiaceae_C; genus Allorhodoferax. The sequence continues at coordinate 11,656 of CAINUX010000063.1, forward strand.
ATCGCCCATCCACCACGACAGCCAAGCGGAACCCATGGCTTCTGGCGGCACGATGCCTGCGACCGTGAGGCTCGCACAACCGCCCGACGCCGACACCAACATTCCCATGCCCGCAGCTAGCACAAACGAGCCGATATCTCGTTGCCGTTCGAATGTCGGACGGAAGCCAACGCGATGGAGCCATAGCGTACTCAGGATCGGGGCCAGAGTATTGCCCAGTGCAATACCTATGGCCAGTGGCCATGAGGAGCCGATGGCAACATTGGTGAGCAGGGCGCCCAGTAAAACACCCGGCCAAACAGACCACCCCCAGCGGATCAATGCTGCAACTGCAATACCCGTTGGCAGCCAAACGAGCGTGATGTGAGAGCCGGCATAGGGCAGTTGGAGCCCCAGCCAGCCGGTGACAAAGTACGCAAACGCCAGGATGAGCGCTCTGGTCATAGTTGGACGAACCCGGTGAGCCAGCGTTGCTTCTACCGCTTGTAGGCAATGCCGGAATTGCGCACCATCTTACTTCCGCAGAAGCAGCATCGCATCTCCATAGCTGAAAAACCGGTATTCCCGTTCAATGGCGGTGTGGTACAGCGCCATGATGGGCTCAAAGCCAGCAAAGGCGCTGACCAGCATCATCAGGCTGGACTTGGGCAGGTGGAAGTTGGTCACCAGCAAGTCGATCAGTTTGAAGTCAAACCCCGGTGTGATGAAGATGCGCGTGTCGCCGCGCGACACTCCGCTGTGTGCCCATGACTCCAGTGTGCGCACGGTGGTGGTGCCCACGGCCACAAGGCGTCCGCCGCGCGCCTGGCAATCGGCAATGGCCTGCTGGGTGGCAGCAGGCACCTCGTACCACTCACTGTGCATCTGGTGTTCGGACAGGTTCTCGGTCTTGACCGGCTGAAAGGTGCCGGCGCCCACATGCAGTGTCACGTGCGCGCGCTGCACGCCCATGGCGTCGAGCTGGGCCAGCAGGACCTCGTCAAAGTGCAGGGCGGCGGTGGGTGCGGCCACGGCGCCGGGGTTCTTGGCGAACACGGTCTGGTAGCGCTTCGCATCTTCGGCCGAGTCGGTGTGGGTGATGTAGGGCGGCAGCGGCACGTGTCCGTGGCGCTCCATCAGGGTGTACGGATCATCCCCGGCGTCATTGGACAGCACGAAGCGGAACAGCGGCCCATCGGCATCCGGCCAGCGCCCCAGCATGGTGGCGCTCAAACCGTCGGCGTGGCCCGGTGCACAGACCAGCTTCAGCGTGGCGCCCACTTCGGGTTTCTTGCTGACGCGCATGTGGGCCGCCACCTGGTTGCCGCCGAGCACGCGTTCCACCAGCAATTCGACCTTGCCGCCGGTGGCCTTTTCACCAAACAGCCGGGCGTTGACGACCTTGGTGTCGTTGAACACCAGCAGGTCGCCGGCGCGCATCAGGCCCGGCAGCTCACGGAAGATGCGGTCCACCGGGGGTTGGCAGGTGCCATCCAGCAGGCGCGAACCGCTGCGCTCGGGGGCAGGGTGCTGGGCGATCAAGCCTTCGGGCAACTCAAAATCAAAGTCGCTGAGGGTGTGGTGGGTGGTCACGGTATTGACTACCGCGGCGGGAACAGAAGATGAGGTCATGGATGCTTGAGGGTTGAACAAACCCGTACCAAGTTTGAAAGAACGGGCAGAATTGTCCCATGCCGCAAAGCACCGTCCCAACCCACAGCCCAAAAGCCGCCGCCAAAGCGCCCAAAAGCGCAACGCAGCTGGCGCTGGAGAAGCTGGGGCTCAAGCGCGATATCGATTTGGCCCTGCATTTGCCGTTGCGCTATGAGGACGAAACCCGCATCACCAAACTGCGCGATGTGCGCGACGGTGACACGGCGCAGATCGAAGCCCGGGTGACGGAGTGCGAGGTGAGCTTTCGACCCCGGCGCCAGCTGATCGTGACGGTGGACGACGGCACCGACACCTGCACCCTGCGTTTCTTCAACTTCTACCCATCCCAGCAGAAGACCCTGGCGGTGGGCCAGCGCATAGTGGCGCGCGGCGAGGTCAAGGGCGGTTTTCTGGGCCGGACCATGCTGCATCCCAGCTTTCGCAGCGCGGGTGGAGATCTGCCTACGGCCCTGACCCCCATCTATCCCACGGTTGCGGGGCTGACCCAGCCGGTGTTGCGCAAGGCAGTGTTGGCCGGGCTGGCACGGGCCGAGCTGTCGGACACGTTTGCGCCGGGTGACTTGAGCAAAATCAGCCCCCAGTCCTTGTGGACGTTGCGGCAGGCGCTATCATTTTTGCACCACCCGACACCCGACGTGTCGCTGGAGACCTTGCAGGACCACAGCCACCCGGCGTGGCGGCGCCTCAAGGCCGAGGAGCTGTTAGCCCAGCAACTGTCGCAATTGCAGTCGCGCCGGGCGCGTGCGTCCTTGCGAGCGCCAGTGCTGGCCATGGTGGAACCGGAGGTGTTCTCACCGCCTAATGAGCCCGAGCAACCGGTGCTGTTGCCGCTCTATACCGAATTGGTGGCCACACTGCCGTTCAAACTGACGTCGGCCCAGCAGCGGGTGTGCGCTGAAATCGCGCTTGACCTGGCGCGCCGGGTACCGATGCACCGATTGTTGCAGGGCGATGTGGGTTCTGGCAAAACGGTGGTGGCAGCGCTGGCCGCCACCATTTGCATCGACGCGGGCTGGCAGTGTGCGCTGATGGCGCCGACTGAAATATTGGCCGAGCAGCATTTCCGCAAGCTCATTGGCTGGCTGGAGCCACTGGGCATCACCACCGCGTGGCTGACCGGAAACCAGAAGGCCCGGGAGCGGCGCGCCATGCTGGCGCTGATCGAGAGTGGCGAGGCGGCGTTGGTGGTCGGCACGCACGCGGTGATCCAGGAAAAGGTGTTGTTCAAGAACCTGGCCCTGGCCGTGATCGACGAGCAGCACCGCTTTGGCGTGGCCCAGCGCCTGGCCTTGCGCAACAAACTGACCCATGATGGCATGGAGCCCCACATGCTGATGATGACGGCAACACCCATCCCGCGCACCCTGGCCATGAGCTACTACGCCGACCTGGACGTTTCCACCATTGACGAGTTGCCACCGGGGCGCACACCCATTGTCACCAAGGTGGTCCATGAATCCCGGCGTGATGAGGTGGTGGAGCGCATCCATGCCCAGATCGAACAAGGTCGCCAGGTCTACTGGGTCTGCCCGCTGATCGAGGAGAGCGAGGCGCTGGACCTGAGCAACGCCACCCAAACCCATGCAGAGTTACAGGCCGCTATGCAAGGTGTGGTGCTCGCCAATGGAGAGGCCGCGCAGGTGGGGCTTTTGCATTCCCGCATGCCGGCGGACGAGAAAAAGGCGGTGATGGCCGCCTTCAAGGAGGGCCACATGGCGGTGCTGGTCAGCACCACGGTGATCGAGGTGGGGGTGGATGTGCCCAATGCGTCCTTGATGGTGATCGAGCATGCCGAGCGCTTTGGCCTGAGCCAGTTGCACCAGTTGCGCGGTCGTGTGGGGCGTGGGGCCGCCGCCTCGGCCTGCGTGCTGCTGTATTCCACCGGAGACGCGCCGCGCCTGAGCGAAGCGGCGCGCGCGCGCCTGCGGGCCATGGCCGAGACCAATGACGGATTTGAGATCGCTCGCCGTGATCTGGACATCCGGGGCCCGGGTGAGTTTCTGGGCGCACGACAATCGGGTGACGCCATGCTGCGTTTTGCCAATCTGGACGTGGATGCCGACCTGCTGGACTGGGCGCGCCAGGAAGCGCCTATGCTGCTGGATCAGCACCCGTCGCTGGCGGCCAAGCATGTGGCCCGCTGGTTGGGTGGAAAATCGGAATTTTTGAAGGCCTGAACCATATGGAAATGACCGGATTTTTCCCGCTGCTGTGGTGGACCCTGGGTGGGGTGGCCGTCGTGGGCACGGCTGTCTACCTGTTCATGGAGTACCAGGCCTATTTGCTGCGTACCAGTGTCATCAGCGTACCAGGCGGGCTGCGTTTTGTGGCCCAGGGCTTTACAGTGGAATCACGGCATGGGTCAAAGGAGATCATTGTGGTGGCACGGGATGGCCGCCACACCCGCCAACCGCTGGCGGGGGGGGATGAAGAAGTCCAGACCGGCAGCCTGTCCGTTACCCTGCCGGCAGTGGGGATGAAGATCGATGTGTCGCGGATTTCTGTCAAGGGGCAAGACGGGGAAGCGGCCACGGCGACGGGTTTCAGTCGCATCACATTGGTAGCGACCGATGAAACGATGCAGAAAGCCCTTGGGCGCAGCGGTGGTGACCGCTCCGAAGTACGCCTTGATCGGGTTCCGGACCCCATCGCCACCGATTTCCAGCAGTTTGCGAACGGGCTGCGCGCCTGGATCGACAAGATCGAGCAGCAGATTGCTGCGCAGGCAGAGGCACAACGCCAGCGCGAAGCGGAAGCTGCGGCTGCGGCGGCCGGCTTGGCGGTTGTGCCCGAAGAGGACCCCACGGTGCCGTTAAGTGAGGAAGAACGCGAGGCCCGCGCCGGTGCGCAGCTGGAAAAATGGCGCAAGGCTGCAGGTTTCAAGGGCAGCTCAACCGAGATGAGTTTTGATGCACGCGGCAAGATCGTCTGGCTCATTGACCTGGACCAGACCGGACGGGTCATCCTGCACGCGGGCGATCGCACCTTTCATGGGAGCTTGATGGGGGCAGCCGTAGTGGGCATCGGGTCGGAGGTGGAAGTGGCTGTGCGCGATGACTACTGGTCCGAGGACGATCCGCGGTTGGTTGCCTTTCGCGTGCTGGGCGGCAGCACGCCCGAGAACCGGCGTGCCTGGAAGGAGCGGCTGGACCTGCTGATTCAGAGTTTGGGTGGAAAATCCGCGCAGAGGCCCACATGACATTGACCGAACTGAAATACATTGTGGCGGTGGCGCGCGAGCGGCACTTTGGCAAGGCGGCCGAGGCCTGCTATGTGTCGCAGCCGACGTTGTCCGTTGCGGTCAAGAAGCTGGAAGAGGAGCTTGACGTCAAGCTGTTCGAGCGCAGCGCCAGCGAAGTCACGGTCACCCCATTGGGCGAAGAGATCGTGCGCCAGGCGCAAAGCGTGCTGGAGCAGGCCGCCAATATCAAGGACATAGCCAAGCGCGGCAAGGACCCGTTGGCTGGTGCCCTCAAGCTGGGCGTGATCTACACCATTGCGCCCTACCTGTTGCCGGATCTGGTGCGCCAGGTCATCAAACGCACACCGCAAATGCCTTTGATGCTGCAGGAGAATTTCACCGTCAAGCTGCTGGAAATGCTGCGCACGGGGGAGATCGATTGCGCCATTCTGGCCGAGCCGTATCCCGATGCGGGCCTTGCATCAGCCTCTCTGTACGACGAACCGTTTCTGGCCGCCATTCCCATGCACCATGCCCTGGCCTCGCAGGCCAGTGTGACGACAGAGCAGTTGAAGAAAGAAACCATGCTGTTGCTGGGCAATGGCCATTGTTTTCGCGACCATGTGCTGGAGGTGTGCCCCGAGTTCGCCCGTTTTTCCAGCGACACCGAAGGCATCCGCAAGAGTTTCGAAGGCTCGTCACTGGAGACCATCAAGCACATGGTGGCAGCCGGCATGGGCATCACCTTGGTGCCGCGTTTGAGCGTACCGGCTGGTGCCCTGGTGGCCAAGACCCGCCGCCATGCGGATTCCCTGGTCAAGTACCTGCCCGTGCAGGACGGTCCCGCAGCGCCCCCTCCGTCGCGGCGCGTGGTGTTGGTGTGGCGGCGCAGCTTTACGCGGTATGAGGCGATTGCCGCGTTGCGCAACGCGATCTATGCCTGCGAACTGCCGGGCGTGACGCGCCTGTCCTGATGCCATGAAAGTGAATTCTATGGAGCGTGCTGCCCAACCCGGCATCCTGGCACCGGTCCCCCGCGTGGGGCGGTATCTATTTTTTACACTGGATGCTGAGTCACGCCCATTGGGTGACGTGCTGGCCCGATTTGCGCCGCTGGTGGATGGTGCCGCAATTGTGGCGGGTCTGGGGCTGGCATGTGTATCGGCGGTCGGTGCGACCGTGCCCGGGCTCAGGGAGTTTCCGAGTCTGGGTGCTGCAAAGGTCGCGATTCCTGCAACGCCCGCAGCACTGTGGTGTTGGCTGCGGGGTGAGGATATGGGCGACCTGGTGCACCTGACGCGACAGATTGAACACGTGCTGGCACCGGCCCTGCGTTTGGATAGCGTGGTCGACGGGTTTCGCTATGGCCGTGGTCCCAACGGCCATGGCCGGGATTTGACCGGCTATGAGGATGGCACGGAAAACCCGCACGATGAGGCAGCATCACTAGCCGCTCTGGTCCAGAGCGACCGCGTGGGGTTGGCCGGTAGCAGCTTCGTCGCGGTACAACAGTGGTTGCACGATTGGACGGCCTTCGATGCGATGTCCGGGCCTGAGCAGGACGATATGGTCGGGCGTCGACGCAGTGACAACGAAGAGCTGGAGGACGCCCCGGAGTCCGCCCATGTCAAGCGCACGGCGCAGGAAAGCTTCACACCCGAGGCTTTTGTACTGCGCCGCTCCATGCCTTGGGCACAAGGCAGCCAGGCGGGCCTGGTGTTTGTGGCGTTTGGTCATGGTTTCGATGCCTTCGAGGCGCAACTGCGGCGCATGGCAGGCCTGGACGACGGCGTGGTGGACGCCCTGTTCCAGATGTCGAAACCGGTGACCGGCGCGTATTTCTGGTGCCCACCGCTGCGCGACGGGCAGCTGGATCTGCAGGCACTGGGGTTGTGATGCGGAGGGTGGTGCGCCAAAAGATCGACCTGTACCTGCAACTCATACGCTGGGATCGACCCGCCGGCTGGTTGCTGCTGCTGTGGCCCACCCTGAGCGCGCTGTGGCTTGCCGCGGGTGGCTTTCCCGGTTGGCACTTGCTGTGTGTGTTCACGTTGGGAACCATCTTGATGCGTAGCGCGGGCTGCTGCATCAACGATGTGGCAGACCGCGAGTTTGACAAACACGTCAAGCGCACGGCGCAACGGCCAGTGACACGCGGTGCTGTGTCCACCCGGGAGGCACTGCTGCTGGGTGCGGTGCTGGCACTATTCGCCTTTTTGCTGGTGCTGACTACCAACGAGGTGACGGTGGGCTGGTCCTTCGCGGCTTTGGCGGTGACGCTGGCCTACCCGTATGCCAAACGTTTTGTTTCCATGCCGCAGGCGGTGCTGGGGGTGGCGTTCAGTTTTGGCATTCCCATGGCCTACGCCGCCGTGCGCGCGGACATTCCCACGCAGGCCTGGCTGCTCTGGATGGGTAACCTGTTTTGGGTGTTGGCTTACGACACCGAATACGCCATGGTGGACCGGGACGATGATTTGCGCATCGGCATGAAAACGTCGGCCATCACGCTGGGCCATTGGGACGTGCCTGCCGTGATGGCGTTTTATGCCGTGTATCTGATCGTCTGGTCGTGGGTGGTTGCGCCTTTGGTGGGCGCTGTGGGCTGGTGGACAGGCGTGGCCGTCGCCGCAATCCAGGTGGCGTGGCATTTCCAGTTGATCCGCAGGCGGTCGCGCGACGGTTGTTTCAAGGCGTTTCGTCTGAACCACTGGGTGGGTGCGGCGCTCTTTGCCGGCATTGCAGTCGGCCTGTTGGCGTAACGCCGGGCAACCCCATGGACCTGTCGGTCCAGTGGGGTTGTGCTGCCCTACTTCTTGGCAGCTGAGGCGGCTGGCGCAGGTGCTGTAGCTGGGGCTGCGGCATCGGCCATGCACTTCTTGATGTGGCTGTTCTTGGCCGCGCCAGCCAGTTTCTTGTCGGCAGCGGACTTTTCACAGGCGGGGCTGGCACCACCACCGGCATCGGCCATACATTTCTTCATGAAGCTGGTCTTGGCCGCACCGGCCAGTTTCTTCTCCGCAGCCTTGTCACCACAGGCGGACTCGGCGTCGGCAGCGTGGGCCGCACCAAAAGACAGGGATAAACCAAGTGCCAGGAGGGTAAGTAGTTTTTTCATGGATAGTCCTATTGAGTGAGTGGCAGCCGCCACGGCTGTTGTGGAGAGAGTCCACCGCAGGATTCAAATATACAGTGCTCCATATGACAAGTTGTAAGCCCCGTTGCCGTGCCCCGTAAAATCAGGCCATGCTGTCTGTAAAAAATGAACTTCTGGAGGCGCTGGCCGCTTCCCTCGAAAAACTGTCCCCTGGAAGCGGTGCCAAGGCGGCGTTTGAGTCGCCCAAGGTTGCCGCCCATGGAGACCTGGCTACCACGGCCGCCATGCAACTGGCCAAACCCCTCAAGCTCAACCCCCGCCAGCTGGCCGAAAACCTGAAGGCCGAGCTGCTGAGCCAGGCCGCTTTTCAGCGCTGGGTGGATGCAATAGAAATCGCCGGCCCCGGCTTTATCAATATCCGCCTGAAGCCGGAAAGCAAGCAACAGGTGGTGCGTGAAGTGCTCGGCCTGGGGGAGCAATTCGGGTGCCAGGCCAGCAATGGCCAACGCATTTTGGTCGAGTTTGTGTCGGCCAACCCGACTGGCCCCCTGCATGTGGGTCATGGCCGCCAGGCCGCGTTGGGCGATGCCATTTGCAACCTGTTTGCCACCCAGGGCTGGAGTGTGCACCGCGAGTTCTATTACAACGATGCCGGTGTGCAGATCCAGACGCTGGCCAACAGCACGCAATTGCGTGCCAAGGGATTCAAGCCCGGCGACGAATGCTGGCCGATGGACCCGGAAAATCCCGCCAGCAAGGCTTTCTACAACGGCGATTACATCCAGGACATTGCTGACGACTTCCTGGCCAAGAAGACCGTGGCAGCCGATGACCGCACGTTTACCGCCAGCGGCGATGTCGATGATTTGCAGTCCATCAGCAACTTCGCCGTGGCCTATCTGCGCCACGAGCAGGACAAGGATTTGCAGGCCTTCAACCTCAAATTTGACGAGTACTACCTGGAATCCAGCCTCTACACCAGCGGCAGGGTCGAGCAGACGGTGAGCAAGCTCGTTGCCAATGGCAAGACCTATGACAAAGACGGCGCGCTGTGGCTCAGGTCCACCGACTACGGCGACGACAAGGACCGGGTCATGCGCAAGCAGGACGGCAGCTACACCTACTTTGTGCCGGACGTGGCATACCATATCGCCAAGTGGGAGCGCGGCTTTACCAAGGTCGTCAACATCCAGGGCACCGACCACCACGGCACCATCGCCCGCGTGCGCGCCGGCCTGCAGGCGGCCGGTGTAGGCATTCCCGTGGGTTACCCAGACTATGTGCTGCACACCATGGTGCGCGTGGTCAAAGGTGGCGAAGAAGTCAAGATTAGCAAACGCGCCGGCAGTTATGTGACGCTGCGTGACCTGATTGAGTGGACCAGCAAGGATGCGGTTCGTTTTTTTCTCCTGAGCCGCAAGCCCGACACCGAATACACCTTTGACGTGGACCTGGCGGTGGCCAAGAACAACGACAACCCGGTGTACTACGTTCAGTACGCTCATGCGCGCATCTGCTCGGTGCTGGCGAGTTGGGGTGGCGATGTGGCCAGTTTGCAGGGCGTGGACCTGTCGGCCCTGCACAGCCCGCAGGCCCTGGCCCTGATGCTATTGCTCGCCAAGTATCCCGAAATGCTGACCGCCGCCGCCGATGACGAAGCGCCGCACGACGTCACCTTCTACCTGCGTGAACTGGCCGCCTGCTACCACAGCTACTACGACGCCGAGCGCATTCTGGTGGATGACGAAACCGTGAAGCTGGCGCGCCTGGCCCTGGTCGCCGCGACGGCCCAGGTGTTGCACAATGGCCTCGCAGTGCTGGGTGTTAGTGCCCCGCAGAAAATGTGAAACGAATAACTTTGCGGGACAGATCTTCAGCTCTGTCCCCAACTGATTGAGAGAAGGTAGTGCATGAATCAGCAGCGTGGCGGAACCATTTTGGGGTTCATCATTGGCGTGGTGGTGGGGCTGGCCGCAGCGCTGGCGGTGGCCGTATACGTCACCAAAGTGCCGGTGCCCTTCATGAACAAGGGGCAGAGCCGGTCGGCTGATCAGAACGAAGCCGAAGCCAAGAAGAACAAGGACTGGGACCCCAATGCCCCGTTGTACGGAAAAAATCCGGTCAAACCCGCGGCATCCGCGGCCGCTGCAGCGGCTTCGGGCGCAGCCGCCTCCGGAGGCACCTCAAAGTCGGCAGAGCCGGCAAAGGTGGATCCCAAAGCCGGCGCCAAGGGCGAGATCAAACCCGCCGTCTCGGCTGACCCTTTGGGGGACCTGGCTCGGGCCAAGTCAGCCACCACGGCCGCTGAGCCGTTCATATTCTTTGTGCAGCTTGGCGCTTACCGTACGGCTGAGGACGCAGAGACGCAGCGTGCCAAGCTCTCCTTGAGTGGCATTGAGACCAAGATTACCGAGCGCGAGCAGTCGGGACGGGTTGTTTTTCGGGTGCGTACCGGCCCGTTTGAAAGCAAGGAAGAGGCCGAGCGCAACAAGGACAAGCTGGAAAAAGCGGGGCTGGAAACCTCGCTGGTGCGGGTGCAGCGCTAGTTGCACCTCCGGGCCGCACAGAGGCTATCGGGAACTTTTTGCCACACGGGCAATCATAAACAGACTTTATTGGAGTGGTTTTGCATGAACATGAAACGGCGTGAATTTTCCAAGGTTGCAGCGGGCGTTGCACTGGCAACGACTGCTTTGCTGTCGCCACTGGCGCAAGCCCAGGCCAAGAAGCCTGTGGCCGGCAAGGACTATGGGGTGTTGGAGCAGCGGTCGCCGGTGGATGCGCCTGCGGGCAAAGTCGAGGTGGTGGAGTTCTTCTCCTATGCCTGCGGCCACTGCAAGGTCTTTGAGCCCATATTCCATGAGTGGTCCAAGAGTGCACCCAAAGACGTGGTCATTCGGCGCGTGCCAGTGTCGTTCCTGCAAAATCCCGCGGTGTTTCAGCGCCTCTACTACTCTTTGGAGGCCATGAATCTGGTCGACAAACTGCACGCGGGTGTCTTTGCCGCGGTGCATGACGAGCACCGCAGTTTTAACGACGCCGCAGCAGCTGCCGACTGGGTGGCGTCGAAAGGGGGCGACCGGGCCAAGTTCCTGGAGCACTTCAACTCGTTCACGGTCGCCAACAAGGCAACCAAGGCTTCGCAACTCACCAATTCCTACAAGATTGAAGGAACTCCCGCGCTGGGCGTGGCAGGGCGTTTCTTGACAGAAGGCACCGCCAAAGGGCTGCAAACGGTCGATGCCCTGGTCGCCGAGGTCAAGGCAGGTCGCTAGCCCGTTGAAAAAAAGGTGGCGTTAGCGCATGAAGTTGCGCAACGCCGTTGCGGTCAACTCGGGGCACTCCTCGGGGATGAAGTGGCCCGCTGGCACGGCTTCGCCCTTCACGGATGCTGAGCACTGGGCTTGCCACAGGTCCAACGGCTCGAACAGGCGCTGCACCACACCACGGTCTCCCCACAGTACCAGGGTTTCGCAGGCGATCTTTTTGCCCTGGGCGCGGCTTTCGCGGTCGTGTTCAAGATCGATCCCCGCACTGGCGCGGTAGTCTTCACAGGCTGTGTGAATGGCCTCGGGCCTGCAAAAGGAGCGCTCATATTCCGACAGGGCTTGCGGTTCGATGTGTGCCATGCCCCCCGTTCCCCAGCCACCAAGCTTGTGGTGCAAATACGTGATCGGGTTCCCGCCAATCATGTTTTCCGGCAGTGGGCTGGGCTGGATCAGGTGAAACCAGTGGTAATAGGCACGGGCAAACTCCATGTCGGTGCGGGCGTACATGTCCAGCGTGGGTGCGATGTCGATGACGCAAAGCTTATTGACGCGTTGCGGATAGTCCAGCGCCAGTCGATGGGCTACTCTGCCGCCGCGGTCGTGGCCGCAGAGATAGAAAGTGTCCACTTCCACTGCATCCGCCAGGGCCACCACATCCGTCGCCATGGCACGTTTGCTGTAGTTGCTGTGGTCTGGCAGGCCAGGCAGATGGGACGAGTCTCCATACCCGCGTAAATCGGGCATCACCAGAAAGTAGTCGTCGCGCAGCAGTTGCGCCACCCGGTGCCACATTACATGGGTTTGCGGAAAACCATGCAGCAACACCAGCGCCGGTTTATCGCGTCGCCCGCCCATGCACGCAACGGCCTCCACACCGTTCACGGTGAAAGTGCGTGTCTCAAATCCGTCGAACCAGTTCATAAGGGCTCTCAGTAGGTTGTTGCTGAAAAATTTTGAAACAAATCGATACCCTGGCGACAGGACACGGCTGCACGCCGGCGGCACCATACAGACTTGTTTAACACAACCCTGTAAAGGATACCCTCATGAACCCCTGGATCAAACGTTCACTCTTCGGCCTGTTCGGTGCCACCCTGCTGGTCGGGGGGCTTACTGCCTGCGGCCACCACAACCAAAGTTACAGCGCCAATATGAGCGCAGAAGACCAGGCCCAGTTTCGCGGCAAGATGATGGAGCGCGTGGCCAGCAAGCTCGATCTCAACGCCGAGCAAAAACAGCGCCTGGGCGTGCTGGCCGACAAGCTGCAGGAGCAACGCAGCGCACTCGTGGCCAAAGGTGTCGACCCCCGTGCCGAAGTACAGTCACTGGTGGCGGGCGAAAAATTCGACCGGGTCCGTGCCCAGGCTTTGGTGACCGAGAAAACAGCCGCACTCAATAGCAAGAGCCCCGAAGTCATTGCCGCCATGGCCGATTTTTTTGACGGCCTGAATGCCGCCCAGCAGACCAAGGTGCGTGAGGCCATGCAGGGCCGCCACGGCTGGTGGCGTCGGGGTTAACAAAGCCTGGCGGGACCCTGTAATGCTTACCTTGCGACCCCTGTTTGTCGGTGTTCGCGCCCTTGGTCCGGCTTTGCTGGCAAGCGCGCCGGAGCCCGCGGTGGAATTGCTGGCCATGGTATGGGGCCCCCGGTTTGACCGGGAGCACGCCCTGCAACTGGCGCGCCTGACGGAACCGGATAGCGTGGCGCTGGAGCGCTCGCTGGTGCTGGCGGCGGATCGTTTCGACGCCTTGCCCCTGCCACTCCAGCAACGACTGCGCCAGCACATCCGCCACCGCGCTGGTGGGACAATCGGCGCATGATGCGAATCCTCCTGATTGACGATGATGAACAGTTGGGGGAGCCGTTGGCGGCCTACTTCGCGCGCTTTGAGATGCAGCTCAGCCATGCCACGCGCCCCAGTGCGGGTCTGACGCTGCTGCGCCAGGGCGGGTTTGACGCAGCCATTCTGGATGTGATGCTGCCCGAGATGGACGGCTTCGAGCTGTGCCGCACCATCCGCAAAGAAAGCGACATCCCGCTGATCATGCTGACCGCGCGTGGCGACGTCATGGACCGGGTCATCGGTCTGGAACTGGGTGCCGACGACTACCTGCCCAAGCCTTTTGAGCCACGCGAACTGGTGGCAAGGTTGCAGACCGTGCTGCGCCGACGCCCGACCGTGCAGGCCGGCGCGCAACGAACCGACGGGCGGCTGAAGTTCGAAGGATTGACCATCGACCCCACCACGCGCAGTGTGCAGTGTCTGGGCGTGGACGTGGAACTGACCAGCACTGAGTTTGATTTTTTGCACCTGCTGGCGCGTGAGCCCGGGCGGGTGTTTCACCGCGATGACATCCTGAACCAGTTGCGTGGCCGTGACGCCGAACTCTACACCCGGGCTGTTGACCTGGTCGTCAGCCGGTTGCGCAAAAAGCTGGAGCCGCTGGACGCCATCAAGACTCTGCGCAACGCCGGATACGCGCTGGCGTTGCGCCCTGAGAATCCCGCGCAGTTCCATGGCTAAGCCCGAGCGACGCTGGCATCGCCGGGCGTTGCACGCCCTTGGGCACTCGCTGCGGGTGCGGCTGGTGGCGCTGTTTTTGTTGTTGGCCTTGGCGCTGGCTGCCACCTTCATATTTGGCATGCAAAAGGCCTTGAGCGTGGGCTGGCGCGAAGCTGCGCGGCCTCTGGTGAGCGACTATGTGGACCGTCTGGTGGTGGAGATCGGCAGTCCGCCCAGCGTCGAACGGGCGCAGGCGTTGACGCAACGGTTACCCGTGAGTGTGCACATCTCGGGCCCCGCGGTGAACTGGCGCAGCGACACGCAGGCCAATGTGATGGCGCGCTACCGGGGTCAACACGAGGATTGGCAGGACAACCAGCCGCGTCTGTTGTCACGTACGACGGCAGATGGCCACCGCATTGATCTGGGCATCAGCGTGACGGCGTGGGAAAACCGGCCCCACCGGGTGGGATGGTTCACGCTGGCCGGCATCCTGGCGCTCACCGCGTTGGCCTACGCCTATGTGCGTCGGCTGCTGCTGCCGCTGGACGACATCCGTGCCGGTGCGCAGCGTTTTGGCAGCGGGGCGTTTGGCGAACCCATTCCGGTGCGCCGCCCTGACGAGCTGGGTCAGCTGGCCAGTGACGTCAATACCATGGCCGCCAGCATCCACCAGATGCTCGAAGCCAAGCGGGGTTTGTTGCTGGCTATCAGCCACGAGTTGCGCAGCCCCCTGACCCGGGCCCGATTGAATACCGAACTGCTGCCGGAAACGGGTGATGTGGCGCCGCGCCGTGAGGCCTTGCTGCGCGATCTGGGTGACATGCGCGATCTGGTCACCGACCTGCTGGAGAGCGAACGCCTGGGGCAAGGGCACGTAGCCCTGCATCTGGAAGCGGTTGACCTGGCCAACCTGGCCGAGGAGGTTGTCCGATCGTTGGGCGCAGACCGCGAAGAGGCGGCAGACTCGTCCGTATTGCTGTACCTGGAGCCCCATCTGCCTGTATTGCAGTTGGACCGCACCCGCATGCGACTCCTGCTGCGCAACCTGCTGGACAACGCGTTGCGCCACAGTGCCGGGGCTGCGCAGCCCCCATCTCTGCACGTTCGCCGGCAAACCTCTGCCGACGGCGGACAAGGTGTCGAGATCACCGTGCGTGACTTTGGCCCCGGCGTGGATGCAGATGCCTTGCCCCATCTGGCAGAGCCGTTTTACCGGCCGGACTCTGCACGGGGGCGTTCGGCCGGCGGCGTGGGGTTGGGCCTGTACCTGTGCAAGCTGGTGGCACAGGCGCACGGTGGCAGCCTGGTGCTGCGCAACGCGCAGCCGGGGCTGGAGGTCACGGTCACGCTGGGCTAGCTTTTCGCTTTGCCTTTGCGCTTGGGTTTTTCGGTGGGAGCGCTCTCTGCGGACTGTGCTGCTTTTTCGATCTTTGCGGCCTTGCGCGCCTTCTTGGGGTGTGCCGGTGAGCCATCCTTGGCGCGTCCGTCCAGTTCCGCCTCCACCCGTTCGCACAAGGTCTGCAAAATCTTCACGCGGGCGTAATTCTTGTCGTTGGCTTCTACCAGCGTCCACGGCGCGTTGCCGGTGCTGGTGCGCTCCACCATGTCGCAAATGGCTTGCTGGTAGGCATCCCATTTGTCGCGGTTGCGCCAGTCCTCCTCGGTGATCTTGAACCGTTTGAAGGCGATTTGTTCGCGAGCCTTGAAGCGCTTCAACTGCTCTTCCTGGCTGATCTGCAGCCAGAACTTGACGACCATGACGCCAGACTCCGCCAGCTCGTGCTCGAAATCGTTAATCTCGGTGTAGGCACGCAGCCAGTCGTTCTCGCTGCAATAGCCCTCAACCCGCTCCACCAGCACGCGCCCATACCAGGTGCGGTCAAAAATCGCCACCTGGCCCTTGCGCGGTACATGGCGCCAGAACCGCCACAGGTAAGGTTGGGCCCGCTCTTCCTCGGTCGGCGCGGCGACCGGGATCACCTGGTACTGGCGCGCATCCAGTGCCGAGCCGATACGCCGGATGGCGCCGCCCTTGCCCGCTGCGTCGGCGCCTTCAAATGCGCACAACAACGATCTTCCTTTGAAACGTGGATCACGGATCAACTCGGACAGGCGGCCCTGCCATTTGGCCAGACCGTCCTCATAGGCCTTGTTGGTCAGTTTGAGGCCCAGGTCCAGTTCGGACAGCACGGTGCGGCCATCGGTGTTGACGCGCACCATGGGCGCCACGGGCGACTCCTGCTTGTCGGTGCTGGCCAGTTTCTTCTGCAGGGCCTGCAACAAAATCTGTCCTACGGTCAAAGACCGGTAGCGGTCATCCGTGCCTTCCACCACCACCCAGGGTGCCCACGGTGTATTGGTCAGCCGCAACACATGGCCCGCCACATCCTGCAGCTTGTCATAGGTTTTGAGCCTGTCCCAGTTCCACTGCGTCACCCGCCAGGCGGTGCGCGGGTCTTTTTCCAGTGCCTTGAGACGCTTGATCTGCCCCTCCTTGGTCAGGTGGAACCAGAATTTCAGCACCAGCGCGCCCTCATTGACAAGCATGGCCTCGAAGCGGTTGATCTGGTCGGCGTGGGCATCCAACTCCTTGAGCGACACCTCATCCAGAATGCGCTGGCGAATGGGTTCGGAGTACCAGGACCCGGCGAAAATTCCCACCCGCCCCTTGGGTGGCAGCGAACGCCAGTAGCGCCACATGGGTGGGCGTTCGCGCTCTTCGTCGCTGGGCATGGAAAAAGCAAGCGTGGAAATGAAGCGCGGGTCCATCCATTCGTACAGCACGTTGATGGTCTCGCCCTTGCCCGCGCCATCTTGCCCGCTGATCAGCACGACCACCGGAATCTTCTTGTTCTCGTGCAGGTTGACCTGGGCTTCCAGCAGCGCGGCCCGCAGCGCGGGTACTGCCGTCTTGTAGGTCTCTTTACTGATTTTGTGGCCAATTTCCGCGGATTCAAACATGGTGATGCTCCTGTGGATTCACGCTGGGGTGGGGACCTTGCCCGTGGCGTAGAGGCGCCGGGTGGTGGTGACGACGATGAACACATCCTGTGCGCTGAGCATCGGGAAATGCTCTTTGAGGGTCTGGTAGGCCAAATGGTCGTGGGATTGCCCTTCCCACCGGTTGGCCGCCTCAAAGAAAGGCCGCAGCGCTTCAAAGGCAGCCGGGAAGATGGATCGTAGTTCTGGCTGGGTGCGGCGCTCGTCAGACGGACTGAATGCAGACATGCTGGGTCTCCTTGGGCAAACAAGCCACCCCGGGGCAGTGGCAGACGCAGCACCCATAGCGCGGGGCACGTTGGATTCATTCTAGGGCGCCGAGAGCGCTATGACCTTGCGTTGTCTCAAACTTATTCCGCTGATTTCACCAGGTTTGCCGGGCCCGGCACCCTGGCTCAGTACAATCGTTCTAGCCAATCCTGAGCAAGTTTCGTGCCTTTATGAAAAACCTACTGCTATCCCCGCTTCTATTGCTCATCTGCATCGGGTGGATGGCCCCGGCACACGCCGAGAAAGCCGACCGCAACAAGCCCATGAATATCGAGGCCGACACCCTGCGCTACGACGACGTCAAGCAGGTCAGTATCTTTACCGGCAACGTGGTGCTGACCAAGGGCAGCATCGTGATCCGGGCGGCCCAGATTGATGTGCGCCAGGACCCGGATGGCTACCAGTTCGGCACCATCACCGGCGTGCCCGACAAACCGGCTTTCTTTCGCCAGAAGCGCGAAGGGATGGACGAATTCATCGAAGGCGAGAGCGAACTGATCGAATACGACGGCCGCGCCGACACCGTCAAGTTTGTCAAGAACGCCCTGCTGCGCCGCCTGCGTGGCGCCACCCTGGCCGATGAAATCACTGGCGCCCTGATCGTCTACGAAAACCTGACGGATATGTTCAGCGTCGACGGCAGTGCTGCCAAAGGCGGCGCACCGGCTACCGGTGGCCGGGTGCGGGCCATGTTGACGCCCAAGCCCGAGGTGTCCGCTACGGCCCCCAAGGCGGCTGCATCCCTGCCAGCAGGCCCCGCCCTGCGCGCGACTACGACTCTGGGGGCCCCCACGAAATGACCGAATCCGTGAGCACCGGGCTTGACACGTCGATCGGGCGGCTGGAAGTCAGCCACATCCAGAAGGCCTATGGCAAGCGCCAGGTGGTCAAGGACGTGTCGCTGACGGTGCGAACCGGTGAGGTGGTGGGGCTGCTAGGCCCCAATGGCGCCGGCAAAACCACGTCGTTCTACATCATCGTGGGCCTGCTGCGCGCCAGCGCGGGCGATATCACCATCGACGGCCACTCCATCGAGCACATGCCCATCCACCGCCGCGCGCGTCTGGGACTGGGCTATTTGCCGCAAGAGGCATCGATTTTTCGCAAACTCAATGTCGAAGACAACGTGCGCGCGGTGCTGGAGTTGCAGCACGATGATGCGGGCAAGCCGTTGACCAGTGCCGAAATTGAATTGCGCCTGACGGCTTTGTTGCAGGACCTGCGGGTCGAACATCTGCGGGAGTCGCCAGCGCTGGCGTTGTCGGGCGGCGAGCGGCGCCGGGTGGAGATTGCCCGCGCCCTGGCGACGCGGCCCCGTTTCATCCTGCTGGACGAACCCTTTGCCGGCATCGACCCGATTGCCGTGATCGAGATTCAGCGCATCATCAACTTCCTCAAGTCCCGCGATATTGGGGTGTTGATAACCGACCACAACGTGCGTGAAACACTGGGTATTTGCGACCACGCTTACATCATCAGCGATGGCACGGTGCTGGCCGAAGGCACCCCGGCCGAGATTGTGAACAACGCCGATGTGCGCCGGGTGTACCTCGGCGAGCACTTCAAAATGTAGCTGGATGGCCACCCCATGAAACAAGGCCTGTCCCTACGCGTCTCGCAGCACCTGGCGCTCACGCCCCAGTTGCAGCAGTCCATTCGCTTGCTGCAGCTTTCCACGCTGGAACTCAGCCAGGAAGTGGAGCAGATGCTCGACGAAAACCCGTTCCTGGAAGTAACACAGGACGAAGCGCCGCGCGAGGAGTTTGGGCTGGCGCAGGCCGACACGCCCGTTAGCGCTGGCGAGCGCGAGGCCGAAACTGCTACTAATTCAGTAGCGGATTACATAGATTCCACGAGGGCTGATGGCCAAAAAGATGATGAGGCCACGCCGCTGGGCGGTGACGACGAGCCCAGCTGGGACGGCGACGGAACGACCGAACTGGTGCCGGACGACGGCGAATGGGGAACCGACGCCAAGGCCCGTACCAACAACCTGGGCGATGGTGAAGACACCGATGCCACCGAGCTGGCACGCACCCAGGAGTCCCTGCAGTCACACTTGCACCGCCAGGCGCTGAGCCTGCGCCTGAGCGAGACCGACGCGAATGCACTGCGCTTTCTGATCGAGTCGCTGAACGATGACGGCTACCTGGAAGACCCGCTGGAAGACCTGGCGCGGGGTCTGGCCGGGGACGATGCCGAGCAGGTTGAAGACCTGGTCCACCACTTCACGGTCGCGCTGGGACTGCTGCACAGCCTGGAGCCTGCCGGCGTGGGCGCCCGCGATCTGGGCGAATGCCTGCGCCTGCAGCTGCGTTCCAAACTCAATGATGTGCTGAACCCTCCTGGCCCGGAGCTGGCCGCTTTGCTGGCGCTGGCTCTGCGCATCTGTTCGCTGCCTATGGACCTTTTGGCCCGGCGCGACATCAAGACCCTGGTGCAGCGTTGCAGTGGAACCGACGCGCTCACGCGCGAAGCCATTGCCCTGATTGCGCGACTGGAGCCCAAGCCGGGGCGTCGCTTTGTCGATGTGGAGCGCAACATCGTGGTGCCCGACGTGCTGGTAACGGCCGTGGGCAAGACCCGCGTCGGGGCCAACCCGCAGTTTCGCGTCATGCTCAACCCCGAGGTCATGCCCAAGCTGCGCGTGCACGACATTTACGCCAATGTGCTGCGCAACCACCGGGGCGGCGGCAAAGACAGCGCCAGCTATGCCGGGTTGCAGCAGCGTTTGCAGGAGGCGCGCTGGTTCATCAAAAACATCCAGCAGCGCTTTGACACCATCCTGCGTGTCAGCACCGCCATCGTGGAGCGGCAAAAGAGCTTCTTCACGCACGGCGAGTTGGCCATGCGGCCCCTCGTCTTGCGCGAGATTGCCGACGAGTTGGGCCTGCACGAGTCCACCATCAGCCGCGTCACCACTGCCAAGTACATGGCCACGCCTTATGGCACCTTTGAGTTGAAATATTTTTTTGGTTCCGGCCTGGA
>CAINUX010000064.1 GCA_903853895.1 uncultured beta proteobacterium
GGCCTACTCGGGCGCTTTGACTACTGCGACGGCGTAACACTCACCCAGTCCTGCATCCAGTACCGCCAGACCTTCAGCTCCTGGCGCAGCAATGTACCCAGTGTGCAATGGGACTATTACGTGCCGATGCCCAACGAGGTTCAGTCGGCGCACGCACGCAAGGCGCACCACGCCGAACTGCAGTCTTTCCGCATCTTCCTCCAAGCCCTTACCGGCAAGGAGCTGACCGATGCCAAGTTGAAGGAATCGCTCGCTGTGGTCGACGAGAACCGCCGCCTGCTGCGCGAGTTGTTTGAGTACCGCAAGGCAACCGATCCGCAAGTCAGTGGCGTGGAAGCGATCTACGCGTCACTCACGGCGCAGTTCGTCGACAAGCGCGAACACAACGAAGAACTCAAGAGAGTGCTGGCCGCGCTTCCAACACGTGGCCTGGTTCGACCCGAGGGCGTGCGCTTCATGACCATTGGCTCCGAGAACGACGACATCGCCTTCATGGCCATGGTCGAGTCGGTTGGCTCCACCATTGTTATTGACGACCAGTGTTCCGGCACCCGCTATTTCTGGAACGAATCCAAGCCCGATGAAGACGTCATCAAGGCCATCGCCGAACGCTACTGCGACCGCCCGGCCTGCCCGACCAAGGACTACCCCAGCCACACGCGCTTTGACCACGTGCTCGGCTTGGCCAAGGAATTCAACGCCCGTGCGGCGATCTTCTTGCAACAGAAGTTCTGCGACCCGCACGAGGGTGACTACCCCGATCTGAAGCGCCATCTGGAATCCAACGGCATTCCCACGCTGTTCCTCGAATTCGATATCACCAACCCCATCGGACCCTTCCGGATTCGCGTCGAGGCCTTCCTCGAAACGATGAGCGAAGAAGACCTTTTCTGATTTGCCGGGAGACACATTCCATGCACAACAAATACCCCACCGAGCCGCTGAAGCTCTGGAAAAAAGCCAAGGAACTGCGTGAGCAGTACTACCTGAACTACGCCAAGGCCAAAGACAACGGTGGCCTACGCTGGTCCGGTTCGGCCTGGGCGCTCGACGCGCTGCCGGCCGGTCTGGGCGAAGACGTCTACTCGCTGACCGGCGAGCCCTACGCGGCGGCCGTCTCGCATGACCGCAAGTTTGCCAAGGAATGCATGGACGCCGCCGAGTCCTATGGCTTTGCCCGCGACCTGTGCTCTTACATGCGCATTTATTGGGGCGGCATGCACCTGGACAAGTACCTGTTTGGTGGCAAATTCCCCAAGCCCGACTTCATCTTCCAGACACAGATTTGCTGCTCCCACTCCAAGTGGTACCAGCACGTGGCCGTGGCCGAGCAGGTGCCCCAGTTCTACGTCGATGTCGGCGTTGGTCCCTACAAGGACATGACCGACGCCCGTCTGGACTATGTGGTCGCGCAGCTCAATGACAGCATCGAATTCCTCGAGAAATCAACTGGGCGAACATTTAATGACGAGCTGTTCATCAAGGCGGTAAAGAACGAGATGCGCTCGACCAGCCGTTGGGCCGACATCTGCGCCTTGAACAAAGTCAAGCCGGCACCGCTGGATGAAAAGACCATGTACTCGCTGTACGTGCTGGCGACGCTGTCAAAATCCTCACAGTGGTGCGCCGACTTCTACGACGAGTTGTACGACGAGGTAAAGGACCGTGTGGCGCGCGGTATTGCCGCAGTGCCGAACGAGACGGTGCGCATGATGTCGGACACGCAGCCGCCATGGTCCTTCCTGAAGATCTTCCGCTACCTCGAAACCTTTGGCGCGGTATCGATTGGCTCGCTCTACACCTTTGCTCTGGAAGGTATCTGGGAAGTCAAGGAAGACGGCACCTGGGGCGGTCGCACGCTGCCCTGGAACAAGGGCATAGAAATGAACGACCGGCAGACCGCGCTGCGCCTGTACGCCGACTGGAACCTGTCCAAACCCCAATGGCAACACTTCTACGACCCGCGCCTGAAGACCGAAATGATGCTGCGCATCGTCAAGGAGTGGCAGGTTGATGGCGTGATGCTGCACCTGAACCGTGGCTGCGAGGGCTTGTCCCTGGGCATCATGGAAAACCGCATGGGCATCGCCCAGGCGGGTGTGCCCATCATGACCTACGAAGGCAATATGGGCGACGAGCGCGAGTTTGACGAAGTACGCACCCAAGCCCGCGTCGACGCCTTCATGGAGCAACTGGGGCTTAGGCGCCAGGCTGCGTGAACCGAACACTTGGAAGGAGACACAAATGATTACTGCAGGCATAGATATGGGCTCGCGCACTGTCAAGGTGGTGCTGCTCGAAGACATCAAGATCGAGGGCACGGCGCAACCCACCTACGCGGTCAAGAAGACGCACATCATGATGCCGGGCGATCTTGACCCGGACCAGGCTGCCGAAAAGGTCTACGACGACGTTTTGCTCGCCGCCGGCCTTACGCGCGATCAGGTCAGCGCTGTATTTGCCACCGGAGCCGGGCGCAAGCAGGTTGCCTTTGCCACGGAAGGCATCACGGAGATGACCGCTGGTGCCAAGGGCGCTTCCTTCATGTTTCCGCAGGGGCGCACGGTGGTAGATGTCGGCGCCGAAGAGGGGCGCGGCATGAAGACCGACGCCCAGGGGCGGGCCATCGATTTTGCCGGAAACGAAAAATGCGCGGCTGGCGCCGGCTCTTTTGCCGAGGCGATGTCCCGGGCGCTCCAGATGACGCTGAAGGAATTTGGCGATGCCAGCTTGCTATCAGACAAATCGATCCCGATGAACGCGCAATGCACCGTCTTTGCCGAATCTGAAGTGGTTTCGTTGATCCACTCAGCAACACCCAAGAACGACATTGCCAAGGCCGTTCTCGATGCCGTGGCCAGCCGCGTCTGCGCCATGGTGCGCCGCGTCGGTATCGACGGCGAGGTGGTGCTGATTGGCGGCATGGTGCACAACGCCGGTTTTGTCCAATCGCTCAAGAGTGCCATGGGTGTTGACACCATTTCGCTACCGGAAATGCCCGAATACATCAGCGCACTGGGCTGCGCC
>CAINUX010000065.1 GCA_903853895.1 uncultured beta proteobacterium
AGGCCCAGACCGGTCCCTCCATAGCGCCGTGTGGTGGAACTGTCGGCCTGTGTGAATGCCTGGAACAACCGGGCGCTCTGCACCGCAGTCATACCCACCCCCGTGTCCTCGACCGACACCGTCAACTCAACCCGCCCCTGCACGCGGGCAGACGCTGCAATATTGACTTTGACCTGGCCGCTCTCCGTGAATTTGATGGCGTTATTGATCAGGTTGAGAAGAATCTGACCGAAACGGGTTGCGTCACCCACCAGAGATTCCGGAACACCTGGCGCGACGCGGATCAGGAATTCAAGCCCTTTCTCATGCGCCTTGAGCGAGACGATGGTCGACATGCGGTCCAGCACATCGTCCAGCCAGAACGGTGCCTTCTCCAGGTCCATCTTGCCGGCCTCAATTTTCGAAAAATCCAGAATATCGTTGATGACGGTCAGCAGCGTCGAACCCGAGGCATTGATTTTTTGCAGGTAGTCGCGTTGCTTGGGCGTCATGTCCGTCTTGAGTGCCAGGTGCGACAGGCCAATGACCGCATTCATGGGTGTGCGAATTTCGTGGCTCATATTGGCCAGGAACTCGCTCTTGGCCCGCGTGGCCTCTTCAGCCAGGGTCGTTGCAGCCATCAACTCGCCTTGCTGGGCAAGCAATTCCTCAGCCTGACTCTGGGTTTCAGTCAGCAAGCGGTTGGTAATGCGGTTGCGTTCAATGATTTCGAGGTTGAGTGCCACCAGGGGCAGCATTTGCTCCATCAGCCGCTCGGGTCGTTCCTGCGATGGCGCGACACTCGCGATTTCGAGGACGGCCAATGCGTTCCCCCGGTTGCTAATCACCGGCCACAGGCGACACCACTTGGGCGATTCATCCAGCAGGGCTGAGCGGATCCGGATGGTGGTGCCGCCCAGATCATTCAGGGTAATGGGCTTCAAATCGCGTGCGCACTGCCCCACCATGCCATCTTCCACTGAAAAACGCTGCACCAGATTTGCCGGGTTTGTCAAACCCCAGTCACCCTGGAAGCAATAGTCGCCCGTCTCGCTGTCCAGTACGTAGAGCACACCTACCTGGGCATCCATCAAGGGGGTCAACTGCCCCATGAGCACATCGCCAAATTCATCCAGGCTCTCTATCGACTGCAGTTGGGAGGCAATGGCAAAACTGGTCGCCTTGACCCAGCGCAAGGTCTCTGCTTCTTGCGCGCCTTTTTGCAGAATGGCCAGTGAACGGGCCATGTCGCCCACTTCGTTCTGGAAATCAGTGTGCGGCACCGGGTGGCCCAGCTCGCCGGTGGCGAGTTCCTCGATGCTGTTTCGCAGGCGATTCAATGGGCTACGCACGGACATACCCAGCGCAACCCCCAAGCCGATGCCCAACACCACGCCCAGCAGCAGGAATGCCGAAATCCAGTACACCTGAACCTGTGCAAAAGCCGCGGAATCTTGCGCTGCCTGTTTGGCGGCGTCTTCCTTGTGGCGCACCAGACTGATCATGAGCTGGTCGGTGGCTTCAAATACACGCACATTCTCCGGACTGGCCAGAAACTTGGACACGGCGCTGCTTTGGAATGATTGGTCGACGGCAAGCATGGCTGTTACCTGATCAATATTGCGCAGGTATTGCGCCAGCATGTTCTGGATATCGGCCAGCAAGCGGCGACCTTCTGGGCGGTAAAAAAGCCGTTCACTCTCGATGAGGGAATGGTTCAGAATCTGGCGGGCTTCGTTCAGGTCCTTGTGCGCCAGTTCCCGGGCGGACCGGTCAGGTGCAAGAATAATTTGCCGCAGGGAGCGGCCCATTTGCATCAGGTGGATGCTGGCCTCTTTGATGTGCGACACGCCTTGCAGCTCCAGCTCGTACATGCGCCGCACCTCTTCGCTTTGCAGCCGCGTGCTGTAGATGGATTGCATGCCGATGCCGATGACAATTGCGAGCAAGGCGCCCACTGCCAGCGTCAGCTTGGTGTTGAGTTTGAGTGATTCCAGAAATTTCATGTGGGGTCCTGGTCGGGTTCTTTAGCCTGGAAGGCACAGGCTGACGCGTGTGCCAGAACCCACTTCGCTGCTGATGGCCAGTTCGCCACCATGCAACTCGATGATTTCCTTGACGATGCTCATGCCCAGCCCGGTGCCTGATGTCTTGCCGGAGGCGTCAGCCCGGTAGAAGCGCTCGCACACGCGGCCCAGTTGCTCGGGGGTCATGCCGATGCCATGGTCCGTGATGTGGATCCAGGTGCGGGGCGCTGATCCGGCGTGGTTCTGGGTCTCTACCGAAAGCACCACCGGGCCGCCTTCAGGAGAATATTTGTAGGCGTTGGACAGGACGTTCAAAACAGCCTGACGCAACTTGCCAGAGTCTGCCAGGACTTCGACTTTTTGTTCTGGAAGGATGAGTTCCAGCGGACCACGCCCCGCGGGTGGAATGAAGGACTTGGCCAGTTCCTCGGCCAGATCCTGCAGGCAGACTTTGCTGTACCGGAAGTCTTTTCCGCGCCGCGCTTCAATGCGGGCCAGGTCCAGCAGTTCATCGAGAATTTTGGCCATCAACGTGGACTGCTTGTAGATGATGCCCAGGAATTCGCGCTGTTCGTTGCTGTCGAGTTCTTGATGCAGCAGCACCTCAGAAAACCCCAGGATGCTGGCCATGGGCGTGCGCAACTCGTGTGCGGCGGTTGCCAGGAACTCGCTCTTCAGGTGGTCGACCTCGGTTTCATGCGTTACGTCGCGGAAGTAGAGCAATTGCGAAACCACACCGGAATCGCTGACCCGAGATCCAATTTTCAGTAACCGCTTGGCACCGCCGGTTATTTCCAACGTAGGGGACGCATTGTGCTTGCGGTCAACGACCGTGGACCTGAGTGCCTCTATGTCGAGTACGTTGGAACCAGCTTCGCATCGTTCTGCAAACCACGCCGAAAAGTCGTGCTCGTCCAGGCCGGTCAGGTTCACGTCGCTGCCTGCCATCATGCGTGCAAAGCCGGGACTCACATATTTGACCCGGTGAGCGCCGTCAAAGGACACAAATCCATCGGGGCTGAGCGCAAAAATGGCGTTCAACTGCTCGGTGCGATCCTGAATGACCAACTCGGCAGCCTGCCTGAGTTGCAGGTCGCGCTTCAGTTGGCGCAAGTAGCGGGTGAGCGCCAGGGCCAGAGCGATGATCAGGACGCTCACTGCGCCAGCCTGTTGACGAAACGCTGTTTTGGCCCGATTCTGATTGGCCATCAGGTCTTTCATGTCCACACCAACGGTTACGGCCAATTGGTACTGCGGCACCTTGCGAAAGTGGTAGATCCTCTCGACGCCGTCCACCACGGACTGCTGCCTGTAGTTGCCCGACAGCGTGCCTTTGCCGATCAGTTCAAACATTCTCGCGCTTGACGCGTTGGTGCCAAATTCTTCCTTGCTCCCCACCTTGCGCGCGCGGGCGATGCCGTC
>CAINUX010000066.1 GCA_903853895.1 uncultured beta proteobacterium
GAACTTCCCGGTAGTCCGAGACGGCGACTTGCGCCCGGTTGACAGCAGCTAAATAAGCACCCCGCTTGTAGTAGTACCGGGCGACGTGCACCTCATACTGGGCCAAAGAACTCACGATATAGTTCATGCGTTGGCGGGCATCGTTGGCATATCGCGAATCGGGAAACCGGTCTACCAATTCCTTGAATGCCTCAAAGGACTCTTTGGAAGCCTTCTGGTCACGCTCCGCCAAATCCTGACGGGTAAACTTGGCGAACAGGCCAAGATCGTCATTGAAGTTGATGACCCCCTTGAGGTAAATTGCATAGTCCAATGCCGGGCTGACAGGGTGCAGCTTCATGAAGCGCTCCAGCGTTGCCAAGGCCTGCGCGGTTTCCGTAGACTTGTATTGGGCGTAGGCCTTGTCCAGTTGTGCCTGCTGCGCCAGCGGTGTGCCTGCGGCTCGTGCTTCGAGCTTTTCCAGCAGCGGTATCGCGCGCTCCCATTGGCTCGCTGCCAATTCGTCCTTGGCTTCGGCGTAGATCTTGTTGGGGCTCATCGTGGCAGTCTTGTCAATCGGTGTACTGGAGCAACCGGCAGTCAAGAGAGCGACGGTCGCCAGCAGGGAAACGCAAACGACCGATAATTTGACACGAAGCATGTTAGGAAACTTTCTTGAAACAGAGCACAGGAATTATATCGGGCGACCCAATAGTGACAGACTCTGAGGAGTTGGATGACGCCGGCGTTGAAGTGGAGTGGCGCACTGTAAGCGTTTCCGTCGCCCAGCACGGCGCTCGATTGGACCGCGCGCTGACCGATGGGGTACCCGAGTTCTCCAGAAACTACTTGCAACAATTGATTGACGCCGGATTGGTGACAGTCAACGGCCTGATCATTCGCAAGTCGTCGTCCCGCGTGGAAGCTGGGGATATTCTCGTTATTGAGCTCAAGCCCACCCCCCAAAGTCAGGCGTTTACGCCTCAGGGTATGCCCCTGGAAGTGGTATTTCAGGATGAACACATACTGGTCATCAACAAGCCGGCTGGTTTGGTGGTGCATCCTGCTCCCGGAAACTGGAGTGGAACCTTGCTCAACGGCTTGCTGGCTTATGACAAGGGCTTCTCCCTCGTTCCCAGAGCCGGGATCGTGCACCGTCTGGACAAAGACACGAGTGGCCTGATGGTCGTAGCGCGCTCAAGGACGGCAATGGATCGATTAATCCAGGCTATTGCGGCACGTGAAGTGAGTCGCCAGTATCTGGCCGTTGCGCACGGCCGCTGGACAGGCACGACGCATAAGTCAGTCGATTTGGCGATTGGTCGGGACCCGCGCAACCGTTTGCGCATGGCGACCGTGAATCTGGAGAGTCAGTCTGGCAAGGCCGCCAAGACCGATTTTGCATTGTTGGGAAATGCTGAAACCGGTTGCTTAGTGCAGTGCATCCTCCACACTGGCCGAACCCACCAGATTCGAGTCCACATGGCTTCTTTGGGGCATCCTCTTGTTGCTGACGTCGTTTATGGCGGGAGTATGGTGAACGCGATGCATCGCCAGGCATTGCATGCCTTCCGGCTGGCTTTTTCCCATCCGATGACAGAGAAGCCGATGGCGTTTGAATTGGTTCCTCCGGATGATTTTATGGAACTTCTGCAAGACTGGGGGCTGCGCTACAATTCGCCAACACGGGTTAAAAGTCCCTGATAAATACCCCGGAGCATTGCCGGGAGTAGGCACGGTGAAGTCTTCACATCTGCTGCCGTCCGTTTGGAATCTCTTTGATTGGTCACCGTGATGGTGGCGTTTCCGATAAAGCCTGACTATGAATATGGCGGATGCAAAACGGGTCCTGGAGACTGCGTTGATTTGCTCACAGCAACCCTTGCCGTTGCGGGATATGCGTTCACTCTTCAATGAGTCCCTGGGGGCGGACACGCTCAAAAATCTGTTGGAAGACTTGAGCAACGACTGGGCAAGCAAGGGTGTCGAACTGGTGAATGTAGCCACTGGGTGGCGATTTCAGAGCAGACCGGAAATGCGGGAATACCTGGATCGGTTGCATCCTGAAAAGCCACCGCGTTACACACGGGCAACCCTGGAGACCTTGGCGATCATTGCGTACCGTCAACCGGTCACGCGCGGTGATATGGAAGACATTCGTGGTGTCACGATCAATTCGTTGCTGATCAAGCAATTGGAAGATCGCGGCTGGGTGGAGGTGATTGGACATCGTGAGGCGGCTGGGCGCCCGGCGCTGTACGCCACTACACGGCAGTTCCTCGACGACCTTGGTCTCCAGTCTTTGGATCAGCTTCCCCTATTGGAAAGTGTGGCCAACCAGAGTGGCGTGTTTGGAGCATTGGTGGAATCTGTGGATGATTCCATCATGGTGCCATCGAGTGAAGACTTGCTTGTAAGCGATGCAACATTGCAATTGGATATTCCACTGGAGACAACCAATTCGCAAACGCATCCACCTTTGAATGGATATTCAGAATGAATGAAAACACTCCCGTCGAACCAGGTCCTACTTTGCCTGAGTCATCCGATGCACAACCGGTCGCAACGAAGAGTGTGACGGGCAATCGGTTTGATGATGTGATCTCGGGCCAGTTTGATGCCGACGAAGAGCTCGTTGAGCTGGTGCCTCCCAAAAGGGTCTTGGCGCCCATGGCAGAAACCCCCAAACTGCACAAGGTGTTGGCGCAGGCAGGCATGGGTTCGCGCCTAGAGATGGAGCAATTGATCATGGAGGGGCGTATCTCGGTCAACAATGAGCCGGCCCATATTGGTCAACGCATACAGTTTGGCGACAATATCAAGGTCAACGGCAAGCCGATCCGGTTTCGCATCGATCCGCCACCGGCACGAGTGATCGCCTACCACAAGCCGGTGGGGGAGGTGGTTACGCATGACGATCCACAAAACCGACCGACTGTGTTTCGACGGTTACCAAAGTTACACCAAGGCAAGTGGCAGTCCGTTGGCCGCCTGGATCTGAATACCGAAGGTCTTTTGCTGTTTACGAGCTCAGGGGAGCTAGCCAACAATCTGATGCATCCTCGTTTCGGTCTGGAGCGCGAATATGCTGTCAGGGTGTTGGGGTCCTTGACCAAGGATGAGAAAAAGCTCTTGCTCGAAGGGGTCAAGCTCGACGACGGGATGGCGCAGTTCGGTTCGATTGAGGACGGCGGAGGCGAAGGTTCCAATTGCTGGTACCGCGTAACCATTTCCGAAGGCCGCAACCGAGAGGTGCGCCGAATGCTGGAAGCAGTGGGGCATGCGGTGAGTCGCCTGATTCGAATTCGGTACGGTGCCATGGTCTTGCCGCGTGGACTCAAGCGTGGCGCATGGATGGAACTGGATGATGCGGATATTCGTTCGCTGGTACAAGCGGCCGGCGGGCGTGCGGCCACCGACTCGGAACGGGAAGATGGAATGGGTCGCGCCACTCCGTCCCGCAATCCACAAGGACCCAACCAGCGGCGAGGCGGACGGATGGGCGGCCCCCGCGGCGCCAATACCGGTCAACGCAACCCTGCTCCAGGGGGGGGGCGAGGTGGCAATGGCCCGCAACAAGGCCCCAAAGGGAGCGGCCGGTCTGACGGCAATCGTTTTGATGCGCCAAGGGAAGGTCGTGGCGGAGCCGCACAACCGGACCCCATGAAAACGGCATTTGGCTATATTGGTGCCGACAGTTTCACACGTCAGCGGCAAGACGCTGGTCAGAGACCTGCAGGCTCACCCGGTGGGCAGCGCCGCAAGGGTCGCGGTCGATAGTAGCCAATGCTAAAATCATAAGCTTTGCTTCGTTTTGAGGCAAGAATGCAGATTACCAATCCAGCTCAGGAAATATTATGACAATCGAACGTACTCTCTCCATCATCAAGCCAGACGCAGTCGCCAAGAACGTCATCGGTCAAATCTACGCGCGTTTTGAGGCGGCAGGTCTCAAGGTCGTTGCTGCTCGCATGGCGCATTTGTCGCGTGGTGAGGCTGAGGCGTTTTACGCTGTTCACAAAGCACGCCCTTTCTTCAAGGACTTGGTTGATTTCATGATTTCCGGTCCGGTGATGATCCAGGCTCTGGAAGGCGAAAACGCTATTCTGAAGCACCGCGATCTTATGGGTGCGACCGACCCGAAGAAAGCGGCTCCCGGTACGATTCGTGCTGACTTTGCCGATAGTATTGATGCCAACGCTGTGCACGGCTCTGATGCCGCTGAAACCGCGTCGGTTGAGATTGCGTTCTTTTTCGCTGGCATGAACGTTTTCTCCCGCTAAGTTATGCAATGACGGCCAACCTACTCGATTACGATCTGGAGGGATTGGCCGCGTTTTGTGAGGGCCTAGGGGAAAAGCGTTTCCGGGCCACACAGCTCTTTCGGTGGATTCACCAAAAAGGGGCAGCGCAATTTGATGATATGAGTGACCTCGCGAAGTCCTTGCGGGAAAAGCTCAAGACCACAGCCCATATCAAGGCTCTACCGGTACTGTCGCAGCATATTTCAAGTGATGGCACGATCAAATGGCTGTTTGACGTCGAGGGGGGCAATGCCGTCGAGGCGGTCTTCATACCGGAAGACGATAGAGGGACCTTGTGTATTTCGTCCCAGGCAGGATGTGCGGTCGCATGCAGGTTCTGCTCGACCGGACACCAGGGATTCAGCCGCAACCTGACAGCCGGGGAAATCGTTTCGCAGCTCTGGTTCGCGGAGCACTTCTTACGCAAATACCTGAAGCGTGCCGATCGCGTCATTTCCAACGTCGTCATGATGGGAATGGGTGAACCTTTGCAGAACTTTTCGGCTCTGGTTCCTGCTCTTCGCGTCATGCTCGATGACCACGGCTATGGTTTGTCCCGTCGCCGTGTGACGGTGTCCACATCCGGTGTTGTTCCCATGATCGACCGGCTGGGGAAGGAATGCCCCGTCGCCCTGGCAGTTTCACTGCACGCACCCAACGATGCCTTGCGCGACGATCTGGTCCCATTGAACCGAAAGTACCCGATTGGCGAGTTGTTCGCGGCGTGCAAACGCTACCTGACAGTGGCGCCCCGAGATTTCATCACGTTCGAGTACTGCATGCTAAATGGGGTCAATGATTCGCCCGAACATGCTGCCGAGCTTGTGAAGCTTGTGCGTTCGGGAGCGGGTGATGGCAACTGGTGCAAGTTCAATCTGATACCGTTCAATCCATTCCCTGCCTCTGGTCTGACGCGATCTCCTCAGGCAGTTGTAGTGGCTTTTTCCAAAGTATTGAGTGCTGCGGGGATTGTGACGACAATCCGCAAGACCCGTGGCGACGATATTGATGCTGCGTGTGGTCAACTGGCAGGTGATGTCAAGGATCGAACGAATATTCATGCTCGCTTATCCAAGCGGCGCACCATTCCGATCAGGCCCGAAAACGAATTGGCTCCAGCTGGGAGAGAGGACACTATCGATGACTGAAAAAGTGCGGATTGGCGTCGCGGCGCTCTCTTGGTTTGTGTGGTCATGTCTGACCTTTTCGAGCGCGGTCGTTCTCACTGGGTGCGCGTCCAACATGACGGGCTCAGGCACCAAGGCTGATTTGGTGACCGATTCGGATGAATCCGATGTTCGCAAGCGGGCTCGGTTGCGCCTCGAGTTGGCGGTCGCCTATTTTGAGAAGGGGCAAACAACCGACGCGCTGGATCATTTGAAGCAGTCGATTCTGGCGGACCCGACACTGTTTGAAGCCTACAACCTCCGGGGACTCATTTACATGCGGCTCAATGATGTTCCGCTCGCAGAAGAGAGTTTTCGTCGTGCGCTGGCCATGAACCCCAAAGCGGCTTCAGTGCAACACAACTATGGGTGGCTGTTGTGTCAGCAGTCTCGTTTTTCAGAGTCATTGCAGTTGTTCGGCGCTGCGTTGGCCAACCCCGCATATGGCGACCGGGCAAAAACCTGGATGGCCCAGGGGCTGTGCCAGATCAAAAGCGGCCAAACAATGGACGCCGAGAACAGTTTCTTGCGGTCCTACGAGCTCGATGCGGGAAACCCCATAACGGCCTACAACTTGTCGACACTTTTGTATCAGCGTGGTGAGTTTGTGCGGGCGCAGTTTTATGTTCGACGGCTCAACAACAGCGAGCTTGCCAACGCAGAGTCTCTGTGGCTTGGAATCAAAGTTGAGCGGCGAATGGAGAATCGTGATGCCATGGGGCAATTGGGGACGCAATTGAAAAAACGTTACCCGCAGTCGCGTGAGTATTCTGCATTTGAGCGGGGTGCATTCAATGAGTGAAAACGGTGTTCCGGAGGCAACGCCAGCGCAAGAAAAAGCCGGAGAATCGAGTGCTTTGACCGCGGGAATGATGATGCGCAGTGCACGTGAAGCGGCTGGATTGCATGTCGCTGCGTTGGCTGTATCGATAAAGATTCCGGTAAAGAAGCTTGAGGCATTGGAGGCGGATCGTTTGGATCTGTTGCATGACGCCGTTTTTGTGCGGGCGTTGGCTGCAAGTGTGTGCCGAGCATTGAAGATTGATCCCGCACCTGTGCTGCTCAAGCTGCCGATCACCGTTGCGCCCAAACTTGCTGCGGATGAGCGCGGAATCAATGCACCCTTTCATGCAACGGGTGATGCAGCGAGGCTTTCAATCGACGAATTACTCAGAAAGCCCTCGGCAATGATTGTTTTTGCACTGCTGGTAGCGGGCGTGGCAGTTGTATTTTTTCCAGATGGCAAGCTTACGGAGTGGACTGCCGAGCTTTCGTCGCAGTCAGTCAAGTCGCCTTCTGCATTGGGGCAGCCACAGCTACAACAAGTAGCTACTGAGGTGATGGAGTCAACAGTACAGTCTGAGCCTGTGGCGCAGGTCCTACCCGCTGCGCCCAGCGCCATCATTGCTCCAAAGGAGGCCGCAATGGGTTTGTTGGCGCCTACAGTGGTTGCGACTCCTGCACCCGCATCGGTGAAGGCGTCGGAGTCGCTCGCTCCGCGCCAGGATACGGTCCGTGCGACGGGAGAACCGCCATTGGTGAATTCAGCTGGCCTGGTGGTTTTCAGGGCCAAAGGGACATCCTGGGTCAAGGTCGTTGATGCCAAGGGCATCGTGCAATTAAGCAAGACCCTGTCGGACGGTGAAGTGATTGGCGCATCGGGCACCACGCCCCTGTCGGTCGTCATCGGACGCGTGGATGCCACTGAAGTGGAAGTACGCGGCCAGCCCTTTAGTCTGGTCAGTGTAGCCAAAGACAATGTTGCGCGATTCGAGGTGAAGTAGTGAATTCAAGTCTACCCATCGCTCTAGCGGTACCCTCTCGAAGGAAGTCCCTCCAGGCAAACGTCGTTTGGGGGGCCAGAAACGTCACTTTGGGTGGTGACGCCCCTGTGCGTCTGCAGTCGATGACCAATACCGACACTGCAGACG
The DNA here is from genome assembly GCA_903853895.1 of uncultured beta proteobacterium. GTDB lineage: Bacteria > Pseudomonadota > Gammaproteobacteria > Burkholderiales > Burkholderiaceae_C > Allorhodoferax. The sequence continues at coordinate 7,381 of CAINUX010000066.1, forward strand.
CCATCGGGACTGCGATACAGGTCAAAGAGTTGGCTATCGCGGGGTCAGAGATGGTACGGATCACCGTGAATACGCCTGAAGCTGCACAGGCCGTTCCCTACATACGTGAGCAATTGGACCGCATGGGTATCGATGTGCCGCTGATCGGTGACTTCCACTTCAATGGGCATAGGCTACTGACAGATTTTCCGGACTGTGCCCAAGCGCTATCGAAGTACCGCATCAATCCAGGAAACGTGGGTAAAGGGGACAAGCGTGACAAGCAGTTCTCTCAAATGATTGAAGCGGCTATTCGCTGGAACAAGCCTGTGCGCATCGGGGTGAATTGGGGAAGTCTCGACCAGGAACTGTTGGCATCTCTGATGGATGAAAACAGTCGTCGTGCCCTACCTTGGGATGCGAAACCAGTGATGTATGAAGCGTTGATAACATCCGCTTTAGAGTCGGCCCAGAGGGCGGAAGCGATCGGTATGGATGCCAGCCAGATTATCTTGTCTTGCAAAGTCAGTGGCGTGCAGGATCTGGTTGCTGTTTATCGGGAACTGGGCCAACGTTGTGCATATCCTTTGCACTTGGGGCTCACGGAAGCAGGTATGGGGACAAAAGGTACCGTTGCGTCAGCAGTTGCCTTAGGTGTCCTGCTGCAAGATGGTATTGGCGACACGATTCGCGTGTCGTTGACACCTGCCCCTGGTGAATCACGTTCGCAAGAAATTATCGTCGCGTCGGAGATTATTCAGGCGTTGGGATTGCGGAATTTTGTTCCGAGCGTAACGGCATGTCCGGGATGCGGACGCACAACCAGCACCACCTTTCAAGAGTTGACGCAACAAATCGATGATTTTTTACGCGCCAAAATGCCGGTGTGGCGTGAAAGCTTTCCTGGCGTAGAAAACCTCAAGGTTGCAGTGATGGGGTGCATTGTCAACGGCCCCGGTGAAAGCAAGCATGCCGATATCGGTATCAGTTTGCCAGGAACCGGTGAAGCGCCCGCTGCGCCCGTGTTCATAGACGGTGAAAAGCGCATGACCCTCCGTGGGGATACCATTGCCGCTGATTTCCAGGCGGTGGTTGAAACCTACATTCAACAGCGCTTTGGTGCGTCTGTTGCCACACCAATACACTAAGAATTCGCATGGTTGAAAAGTCTGCTGCCAGTAGAGTGGAAAAGCTGTTTGCCGTAAAAGGCATGAACGATATTTTGCCGCCCGATTCCGCACAATGGGAATGGTTTGAAGAGCAAGTGCGTGTGCAGATGAATCGCCACGCCTACCGCAACATTCGCACGCCGATTGTGGAGCCCACTGCTTTATTCGTGCGCGGTACCGGGGAAACGACGGATATTGTCGAGAAGGAAATGTATGCCTTTGAAGACAAACTCAATGGCGAGGCGCTGACGCTGCGCCCGGAGAATACGCCCGGTGTCGTGCGCGCCGCGATTGAACACAATCTGACCTACGATGGCGCCAAGCGTTTGTACTACATGGGCCCGATGTTTCGTCACGAAAGGCCACAGCGTGGACGCTACCGCCAGTTCTACCAGTTGGGTGCAGAGGCACTCGGCTTCGCAGGGCCAGAGGTGGATGCGGAGCTGATTGTGTTGGCCCACCAACTGCTTTCGTCCATTGGATTGCACGGCTTTCGGGTGGAGCTCAACAGCTTGGGTGTTTCCAGCGAGCGACACGCTCATCGCGCTGCATTGGTAGCTTATTTTGAAGCGCATGTTGACTCGCTTGACGCGGACGCGCGCCGCCGTCTGCATGCCAATCCGTTGCGGATTCTTGACACCAAAAATCCTGCAATGCAAGCCCTCGTTCAAGAAGCCCCCCAATTGCTTGATTTCCTGGGTGAAGCATCCCTCAAGCATTTTGAAACAGTAAAGGCACTGTTGTCGGCCTGTGGTGTGCAGTGGCAAGTCAACCCTCGATTGGTGCGTGGCCTGGATTACTACAGCCATACGGTTTTTGAATTCATTACGGATGAACTGGGTGCCCAGGGCACTCTGTGTGGGGGGGGGCGATACGACGGGCTGTTTGAGCTATTGGGCGGCAAACCAACGCCGGCCGTCGGTTGGGGTATGGGAATTGAGCGTGTCCTGGAGCTTTTGAAAGTGCAGGGGCGTTCCCGTGGACCCTCGATTCCCGACGCGTACGCCATCGTAGTGGACGCGAGTGCAATGGCGACAGCCATGCAATGTCTGCAGGTATTGCGTTCGGAAGGCGTGTGCGTGCAAATGCATGCGGGGACCTCTGAGGGCTTGGGCAGCATCAAGTCCCAATTCAAGCGGGCGGATTCGTCCGGAGCACGATTTGCGCTGGTTTTTGGACCGGACGAGATCGCCAGCGGCACCGTCACCGTCAAGTCACTGCGTGACGGCAGCGGTGCGCAAATCGAACAAGTACTGAACCAGTCGGCGCAATGGGCCAAAAGCCTACAATCCTCGGCTTAACTGAATACTCACATGGCAAATCATCTCGATCTCGAAGAACAGGAACAGCTTGACCAGCTCAAGCATTTTTGGAACCAGTACGGCAACCTGATTACGTGGGCACTGATTGTTGTACTCGGTTCTGTAGCCGCCTGGAATGGATACAACATTTGGCAGCGCAATCAGTCCGTGCAGGCTGCTGCGATGTACGACGAGGTTGAGAAAGTCGTGCGCGGTGGCGACATACAAAAAGCGGAGCGCGCCTTTACGGACATGCGGGACCGTTTCTCCAAAGCCGTTTATACGCAGCAAGCGGGGCTTCTGGTTGCCAAAATGGCTTACGAGGCCGGAAAAACGGACAGTGCGAAGTCGACACTCACCTGGTTAAGCGAGAACGCTGCAGACAAGGGCTATGCATCGATTGCGCGATTGCGGCTGTCGGCTGTGCTCATCGAAGGCAAAGCCTATGACGATGCTCTGAAATTGCTTGGATCCGGGATGGTTGAAGAATTTGCAGCTTTGGCCGACGATCGGAAAGGTGATATTTACGCCCTGCAAGGCAAGAAGGCGGACGCAAAAGCCGAGTATCAAAAAGCTTATAAAGTTTTTGATGAACAGTCAGAGTACCGTCGGCTAGTCAGTGTAAAGTTAAACGCGTTGGGATTTGACCCCGATGCGGACGCCAAAATTGCCGCTAAAAATGAGGTTGCAAAGTGATTCGTATGTCATTCCTTTGCAAGTCGGCTTGTCGGTTGGCCCTTTCCTTTGGGGTCGTCGCAGTTCTGGCGGCTTGCGCAGGATCCGAGAAAGCCAAGCAGCTTGACCTGGGTCCCAACACACAGTTGATTGGCGTCCGCTCCGCGTGGTCATCAAATATTGGTTCAGTGGGATTCCCACTGGAAATTCGCACCGTTGGCAATCTGATATTTGTTGCAGGCACCGATGGAAATGTTGCTGCCATAGATGCCACAACGGGCGGTGACTTGTGGCGGGTGTCTTTAGGCGTCAAGCTTTCAGCGGGTGTTGGAAGTGACGGTCGTTATGGCGCTGTCGTGAGTCGCGACAACGAATTGATCACACTGGATGGTGGCAAGGAGTTGTGGCGGCAAAAGCTTGCTGCGGTGACCCTGACTGCGCCTCTGGTTGCCGGTGGGCGCGTTTTTACGCTGTCTGGTGATCGTTCGGTGTCGGCATTTGATGCAGCCTCTGGCCGCAAGCTCTGGCAGCAACAGCGTACCGGAGAAGCACTGGTGCTAGGGCGGTCGGGAATTATCATGGCCATCGGTGACACGTTGGTAACCGGCTTGGGTGGGCGCTTGGTGGGAATGAATCCGCTCAATGGCAAAGTTCGATGGGAAGCGCCGATAGCCAACAGCCGTGGCACCAATGAAGTGGAGAGACTCGTCGATCTGGTCTCCGGTGTAAGCCGCCAGGGCAATCAGGTCTGCGTCAGATCATTTCAATCTGCCGTAGGCTGTGTGGATGGTTTGAAGGGCAGTTTGATCTGGAGCAAACCTGCATCTGGCGCTACCGGCGTGGATGGCGATGAGTTAGAAGTCTTCGGCACCGAGAGTGATGGAAAAGTGATTGCGTGGAAGCGTGCCGATGGCGAACGCGCGTGGATGTCTGATCGGTTGCGCTTCAGAAGTCTGACCGCGCCTATTCTGGTGGGGCGGGCCATTGTCATTGGAGATGAATCCGGTACCTTGCATTTTCTGTCACGCCAGGATGGCTCGCCATTGAATCGCGTGCCAACCGATGGCTCCGCCATCCAGTCTTCTCCCGTTCTGATCGGGCAAACGCTGGTTGTCGTAACCCAACGGGGTGGTATTTTTGGCTTCAAACCTGAGTGATGGTTTGATCCATACAACATGAAACCTGTTATTGCATTGGTTGGTCGTCCCAACGTTGGAAAATCAACTCTCTTTAACCGTCTGACCAAGACCCGCGATGCCATCGTGGCGGACTACGCCGGGCTGACGCGCGATCGTCACTACGGAAACGGAAAGCAAGGCGAGCACGAGTTCATCGTCATTGACACCGGAGGGTTTGAGCCAGATGCCACCTCAGGCATCTACAAAGAAATGGCAAAACAAACCCGTCAGGCAGTTGCCGAGGCGGATGTCGTGCTGTTTGTTGTCGATGCGCGCGCGGGCCTGTCTGCTCAGGATCACGAAATTGGCAAGTATCTGCGAAAACTCGGTAAACCATGCGTCTTGGTGGCCAATAAGTCCGAGGGCATGACCGCAGGCGCGCAACTTGTTGAGTTTTTTGAACTGGGTCTGGGAGAGGTTTTTCCAATTTCTGCGGCGCATGGTCAGGGCATCCGTCCCCTGGTTGAGCTTGCCTTGGGACCTTTAGTGGAGCCGGAGGCCGGCCAGGACGTCTCCGGTGACGACCCATCGGTGATCAAGTTGGCGGTAGCCGGGCGCCCAAACGTCGGGAAGTCGACTCTGATCAATACGTGGCTGGGTGAAGAACGTCTGGTCGCCTTTGATCTACCCGGGACTACCCGTTACGCCATTTCAGTGCCATTTGAGCGCGATGGTCAGCGCTTTGAATTGATTGACACTGCGGGGCTGCGCCGCAAGGGCCAGGTATTTGAGGCCATTGAAAAGTTTTCAGTAGTGAAAACACTGCAGGCGATTGAGTCTGCCAGTGTTGTTCTCCTGCTCATCGACGCGACCCAGGGAGTGACCGACCAGGATGCCCACATTGCGGGCTACATCCTGGAGTCAGGCCGGGCGGTCGTGGTCGCAGTCAATAAGTGGGATGCCGTCGATGAGTACGCCCGCGAACTCGTGAAGCGATCCATAGAGACCCGTTTGGGCTTTCTGAAGTTTGCTGCCCTGCATTTGATATCAGCCCAGAAGCGTCAAGGCCTTGGCCCTTTGTGGGACTCCATTGCACAAGCGCACAAGGCCGCGAATTGCAAGATGTCGACGCCGGTGTTGACGCGCCTGCTGCTGGAGGCCGTTCAGTTTCAAACCCCCAAGAAATCGGGCATGTACCGGCCCAAGCTCAGGTACGCGCACCAAGGCGGCATGAATCCGCCCATCATCATCGTTCACGGCAATTCGCTGGAACATGTCACAGACGCATACAAGCGCTTTCTGGAAGGTCGTTTCCGCAAGGAATTCAACCTCGTGGGAACGCCACTGCGTATTCAGATGAAGTCGTCACAGAATCCGTATTCGGACAAAGATAGCAAGTGATTTTGGAGCACAAATTGACACCGGAAACATGTGGTGTTTATTGATTGCGTTCCGAATCCATTGGCTTGGTGTGGTATCGTCGACTCTTCTTAATCTTCTTGAACACGGAGAATATCGTGAGCAACAAAGGGCAGTTACTGCAAGACCCGTTTCTGAATGCTTTGCGTCGGGAACATGTGCCGGTCTCTATCTATTTGGTCAACGGCATCAAACTGCAAGGGCAAGTTGAATCGTTCGATCAGTATGTGGTGTTACTGCGCAATACGGTCACCCAGATGGTGTACAAACATGCCATCTCCACCATTGTTCCAGGACGTGCGGTGAATTTCGCTGCTCCTGGTGGCGATGCTCCTGAGACAGAATGAGCTGGCGGGCCAGTTAGGCCCTGTAGTCGAAAAGCCAGCTTTTCTTGATTCAATTTGACAGCAGCGAACCAAACTGCAAATACACCGACCATTCTGGTGGGTGTGGATTTGGGCGCTCCCAATTTTGATGCCGCATTGGAGGAACTGGGACTGCTCGCCCAGAGCGCCGGTATGCAGCCTATTGCCCGTATCACTTGCAAGCGCAAGGCTCCCGATGCCGCATTGTTTCTCGGTTCGGGCAAGGCCGATGAAATCAAACTATTGGCCACCCAGCTGGGGGCCAAAGAGATTCTGTTTGACCAGAGCCTTAGTCCTGGTCAACAGCGCAATCTGGAACGCCATCTGGAGCTTCCGGTCAATGACCGTACGTTTCTGATACTTGAGATATTTGCGCAGCGCGCCCGGAGTCACGAAGGCAAGCTGCAGGTTGAGTTAGCACGTCTTCAGTATCTCAGCACACGCCTGGTGCGACGCTGGTCTCACCTTGAGCGTCAGAGTGGCGGCATCGGCATGCGGGGGGGACCTGGAGAGGCACAAATCGAACTCGATCGACGAATGATTGGCGAGACCATCAAGCGGACCAAAGAGCGCCTGAGCAAGGTCAAGCGTCAACGACAAACCCAAAGGCGTCGACGGGAACGGCAAGATGCCTTCAACATTTCGCTGATTGGGTATACCAATGCGGGTAAATCCACGCTGTTCAACGCGCTGGTCAAAGCGCGCGCCTATGCAGCGGACCAGCTGTTTGCTACGCTTGACACGACGACTCGACAGCTGTACCTGGGGGAAGCCGGTCGATCAGTGTCCCTGTCTGACACCGTCGGCTTCATTCGGGACTTACCCCACGGACTAGTGGACGCATTTCAGGCGACACTTCAGGAAGCGATTGATGCCGATCTGCTCTTGCATGTTGTGGATGCGGCCAATCCGCACTTTCCCGAGCAAATCCTCCAAGTGCAACGTGTGTTGAAGGAAATCGGTGCAGATGGAATCCCCCAACTGCTGGTTTTCAACAAACTTGACGCATTGGACACCGAGCACCGGCCTCTTAAACTGGAAGATGAGTTTGAGATAGACGGCGTACAAACCCCCCGTATTTTTGTCAGTGCAAGAGAAGCTCTGGGACTGCAGGTCTTGCGAAAACGCTTGGCCAGCATTGCGCAGGTGGTGAGGCAGGGCGAAAATTCTGCGTTGCTTTCCCCTGAAACTCCAGGGGGCGTACTCTAGGTAGGCACAATCGGATCCAGATCTATGAAAAACGACGAAATGAAACCTCCCTTTCGTGCCCACGTGCTTAACGTGGCCGCACTGCCAAAGTGGCTGCAAAGAATGTTCAATCTGAACGATTCCCGTTGGGGACGCGGAGACGACAAACCAAGTGATGTCGGCAAGTCAGAAGGCGCTCAACCGCCTGAAAACGAGCCGGTGAGGCCACCCGCTGACGACAATGCACCAAATGGACGCAAGAATGCGTCCGCTGGAGGCCCCCCTGATCTGGATGAACTCTGGCGGGACTTCAATCGCAAGCTTGGCGGGCTATTTGGTAAACCCTCCCAGCCACCGCGTGGCGGATCCGGCGGTGGCTTTCAACCCGATATGAAGAACGCAGGCATTGGCGCGGGACTCATTTTGGGCGTGCTGGTTCTGATATGGCTTGGCACCGGTTTCTTTATCGTGCAGGAGGGCCAGCAAGCCGTCATTACCCAATTTGGGCGCTACAAAGGAACGGTAAACGCCGGCTTCAACTGGCGATTACCGTATCCCATCCAACGCCATGAACTCGTGTTTGTAACGCAAATACGCTCGGTTGATGTGGGGCGCGACAACGTGCTGAAAGCCACAGGGTTGCGAGAATCTGCCATGCTGACGCAAGACGAAAATATTCTGGACATCAAGTTTGCCGTCCAGTACCGTCTCAACGATGCACGTGCTTTCTTGTTTGAGAGCAAGAATCCCGCGGAAGCCGTAGTACAGGCTGCGGAAACATCGGTCCGTGAAGTCCTAGGAAAAATGAAGATGGACGCGGCGTTGTCCGAAGAGCGCGACCAGATCGCGCCGCGGGTAAGGGCCATGATGCAGGTCATTCTGGACCGATACAAGGTGGGCGTTGAAGTGGTGGGTATCAACCTCCAGCAAGGCGGCGTGCGCCCCCCGGAACAGGTGCAGGCGTCTTTTGATGACGTACTCAAGGCTGGACAAGAGCGTGAGCGTGCAAAGAACGAAGCGCAGGCTTACGCCAATGACGTCATTCCCCGTGCGGTGGGATCCGCTTCGCGCCTGCAGGAAGAGGCTGAGGCCTACAAATCACGCGTAGTGGCACAAGCCCAGGGTGACGCGCAACGCTTCCGCTCTGTGTTTGCCGAATACCAGAAGGCACCGCAGGTGACGCGAGACCGCATGTACCTGGACGCCATGCAACAGATTTACAGCAATGTGACCAAAGTCGTTGTCGACTCGCGGCAAGGGTCGAATCTTTTGTACTTGCCACTGGACAAAATCATGCAGATGGGCGCGAGCAGCAACGACACTGGCGTTGTGACCATGCCGTCGACGACGACAGCCCCTGCGCACGTGATACCACCCGTTGCGGCGGGGAACGACGCGCGTAGCCGTGAAGCGGCCCGCACACGTGAACGCGAATCTCGCTAGGAGCTCCCCATGAATCGGATTGGATTGATTTTTTCGTCGCTGTTGGTGTTGATCGCGTTGGCGAGTTCGACGTTGTTTGTGGTCGATCAGCGCCAGTTTGGCGTGGTCTATGCATTGGGACAGATCAAGGACGTGATCACAGAGCCGGGTTTGAACTTCAAGCTACCCCCGCCGTTTCAAAATGTCTCCTACATCGACAAGCGACTTCTGACGTTGGACAGCACGGATTCAGAACCCATGCTGACCGCTGAAAAGCAACGCGTCGTGATCGACTGGTATGTTCGCTGGCGCATTTCGGAGCCCACCGAGTACATCCGTAATGTGGGTCTGAATGAAGGCGCTGGTGCCAGTCAGCTGAACCGTGTGGTGCGCAATGCGTTTCAGGAAGAAATCAATAAGCGCACGGTGAAGGAGCTGCTGTCCCTCAAGCGCGAAGACCTGATGGCCGATGTCAAGGCGGAAGTGCTGGCCAAAGTGCGCGGCGCCAAGCCCTGGGGCGTGGATGTTGTAGACGTCCGGATTACCCGGGTGGACTATGTCGAGGCGATCACGGAATCCGTGTACCGTCGCATGGAAGCAGAGCGTAAACGCGTGGCCAATGAGCTGCGTTCCACCGGTGCAGCCGAGGGTGAAAAGATTCGCGCCGACGCTGATCGGCAGCGCGAGGTGACCATCGCCAACGCCTACCGAGATGCCCAGAAAATCAAGGGTGAGGGCGATGCCGAAGCCGCCCGTATTTATGCGGAAGCTTTTGGACGTGATCCCCAGTTTGCCCAGTTTTACCGAAGCCTGGACGCTTACAAGGCCAGCTTTGGAAACAAGAGTGATGTCATGGTCCTTGACCCGTCGTCGTCCGAGTTTTTCAAGGTATTTCGAGGGGGAACAAGCCCCGCTGGAACACCAAAGAAGTAGATTTTGAGCGGCGATACGATCTGGCTGGCCATTGCTTTGGTGCTGGTCATTGAAGGCCTGTTTCCCTTTGTCTCGCCTGCCGGGTGGCGCAAGATGTTCTCACAACTGCTGACGCTCGGTGACGGGCAGATTCGTTTTTTTGCGCTGTTCAGCATCTTCGGTGGATTGATGATGATTTGGTGGATGTCGCCCTGAAAACCAGGCACCAAGCCCGGTAAAATCACGGTTTTAATAGCCTCCACTTTTCACATGTCTGCTTGGGTCTTACCGGATCACATTGCCGATGTGCTGCCCTCCGAAGCGCGCCACATCGAAGAAATACGTAGAGACTTGCTGGACATGGCTCGCTGCTATGGCTATGAACTGGTCATGCCGCCCTTGCTGGAACATCTGGAGTCTCTGCTTTCCGGAACCGGTGAGGCTTTGGACCTGCAGACGTTCAAGCTGGTCGATCAGTTATCGGGGCGCATGATGGGCCTGCGGGCGGACAGCACCCCCCAGGTGGCCCGCATTGATGCGCATCTGCTCAACCGTGAGGGCGTCACAAGGTTGTGCTATTGCGGTCCGGTTTTGCACACCCGTCCCAGTGGTCCGCACGCAACCCGCGAGCCCCTGCAGTTTGGCGCCGAGATATATGGCCACAGCGGACTTGAAGCGGATCTGGAAATTTTGACGCTGGCACTGGACTCGCTCAAAGTTGCGCAGATCGGTGCCATTGGCGTCGATATGGCCGATGCCCGCATCGTGCATGCCCTGCTCAAAGACATCCCGCTGGATGCAACTCAGCGGGCCCAGATACACGCCGCTTTGGCTGCAAAAGATGCGAGTGAACTCAAAAGCTTGTTGCGCCATGCGCCATCGATCACTTCTGGCGCATTGACCGACCTATTGCAGTTGTATGGTGATGCCACGGTGTTGCAGGAAGCTCAAAAAGTACTGCCTGCGCTACCAGACATTCATGCCGCATTGACGCATTTGAAGTGGCTGGCAAGCCACCTGTCAGGCGCCAACGTGTCGTTCGATCTAGCTGATTTGCGAGGCTATGCCTATTACAGCGGTGCTATGTTCTCCATGTATGCACCCGGGGCCAGCGATGCGCTGGCGCGCGGTGGCCGCTACGACGAAGTAGGCAAGGTTTTTGGACGCAAACGTCCCGCAGTGGGTTTCAGTCTGGATATCAAGGCACTGACCGCGGTAGCGGCTGAACGCCCCTTGCGGGCGGCCATCCGTGCACCCTGGGGTGAGGCTGCAGAACTGCGTTCGGCGATTGCTTCGTTGCGTCGCCAGGGGGAAACCGTGGTTTGTGTCTTGCCCGGACACGAAAGTCAAGTTGATGAGTTCCATTGTGATCGCGAGCTGCTCCAGGCTGCGGGCCAATGGGTTGTACAAGCTATCTGAGAAATATCCAAATGAATACCACCAAAGGACGCAACGTCGTCGTCGTCGGAACCCAATGGGGCGATGAGGGCAAGGGCAAGCTGGTCGACTGGCTCACCGAGAGTTCGCAAGGCGTCGTGCGCTTCCAGGGGGGACATAACGCAGGCCACACGCTGGTGATCAATGGCGTGAAGACCGCCTTGCACCTGATCCCCAGCGGCATCATGCGCCCTGGCGTCAAGTGCTATATTGGCAATGGCGTGGTGTTGTCCTGCGCCAAGTTGTTTGAAGAAATTGAAGGCTTGGAAAAAGTGGGTGTGGAACTGCGTTCTCGCCTGCGCATCAGCGAGGCCTGCCCGTTGATTCTCCCCTTCCATGCCGCACTGGACGTGGCCCGAGAAGCCGCCCGCGAGAAAGGCGGCAACGCCAAGATTGGTACCACTGGTCGAGGCATTGGCCCTGCCTATGAAGACAAGATTGCCCGCCGCGCTTTGCGCGTGCAGGATCTGAAATACCCCGAGCGTTTTGCGGCCAAATTGCAGGAACTGCTGGACTTGCACAACCATGTGCTCACCAGCTATCTGGGCTCGGCGGCCTTCGACTTTGGTCCCACCTTGGCGCCCTATATGACCGATGGTAAGGTGCTGTTCGAGCCTGTGTACGCCGAGGCCATGCGCCACGCCGAACTGCTCAAGCCCATGATGGCCGACGTGTCACGTGAACTCAATGAAGCCCACCACCACGGTGCGAACTTGCTGTTTGAAGGCGCGCAGGGCACGCTGTTGGACGTCGACCATGGCACCTATCCCTACGTCACGTCCAGCAACTGCGTGGCGGGTAACGCTGCAGCGGGCTCGGGTGTGGGACCAGGCATGCTGCATTACATCCTGGGCATCACCAAGGCCTATTGCACCCGCGTGGGCGGTGGACCGTTCCCCACCGAGCTCGACTGGGAAACGCCGGGTACGCCGGGGTACCACATGAGTACCGTGGGCGCCGAGAAAGGCGTCACGACCGGGCGTTCGCGCCGCTGCGGCTGGTTTGATGCCGCCTTGCTCAAACGCTCAGCGCAGGTGAATGGCTTGTCGGGGCTTTGCATCACCAAGCTGGACGTGCTGGATGGCCTGACGGAGTTGCTGCTCTGTACAGGCTATGAGATGGACGGTGAGACGCTGGACATACTCCCCATGGGCGCGGACGACATTGAGCGCTGCAAACCCATCTACGAAGTCCTGGAAGGCTGGAGCGACAGCACTGTGGGCGTGACCCAATATGACCGTCTGCCGGTCAACGCCAGGCTGTATCTGCAGCGCATCGAGCAGGTGACTGGTGTGCCTATCCACATGGTGTCTACCAGCCCTGACCGGGACCACACCATCATGATGCGCCACCCCTACCTTGCAGATTGAGTTCATGCCAATTTCCTCACGATAAATGAGGCTCTAGCCCTCGCAAACATTGCACATATTGCTATAAATACAGGAGCACACTATGTTGACAGAAGACGGCAAGCACCTCTATGTGAGCTATGACGAGTACCACAACCTGATCGAGAAACTGGCGATCAAGATCCACCAGTCGGGTTGGGATTTCGACACCATCCTGTGCCTTGCGCGTGGAGGCTTGCGTCCCGGCGACATTCTGTCGCGGGTGTTTGACAAACCGTTGGCGATCATGTCGACCAGTTCTTACCGCTCGGATGCGGGCACGGTGCAGGGAAACCTGGACATCGCCCGCTTCATCACCACGCCCAAAGGTGAGATTGCAGGCCGGGTTCTGCTGGTTGACGATCTGGCCGACTCCGGACACACGCTGAATGCCGTCATCCATCAGCTCAAGAACAATTACACACCTATCAGCGAACTGCGTAGCGCCGTGATCTGGACCAAGGCGCTTTCCAAATTCACGCCCGACTATTCCGTGGAATACCTGCCGACCAACCCCTGGATCCACCAGCCGTTCGAGAGCTATGACGCCTTGCGCCCGGAACAGTTGATACAAAAGTGGAGCGTGTAGCTCTGGCACACCCCCCGGCTTGCCCACTGCGTGTGGCCGCTTTCCCCCTTGCAGGGGGCGACACCGGTGGCCTGGCAAAGCCAGTTCCACGGTGTCCCTGATAAAGGTCACGCGCTTCGGTACTTACTTTGGCTCCACGCGCTTTTAAGAGGTTGACATGCAGGACCCAATCACTCGCTTGATTCACCACCCCTATGTGGCGCCATCCGGGTTTGAGGCGCCGCAGCCCGGTGTTTTCAAAGCCTCCACGGTGTTTTTCCCGTCTGTCGCGGCGATGCGCAGTCGGGAGTGGAAGGACAAGTCGGCCTACACCTACGGGTTGCATGGCACACCCACGACCTATGCCCTGGAGGAGCGACTGTGCACACTGGAAGGCGGCCTGCAGTGCTTGCTGGCGCCCAGCGGCCTGGCGGCGGTGGCACTTGTAGCCCTGTCGCTTCTCAAGGCCGGGGAAGAAGTCCTGATTCCAGACAACGCCTACGGCCCCAACAAGACACTGGTCGAAGGCGAGCTCAAAGACTGGGGCATCACCCACCAGTACTACGATCCCATGAACCCGCAGGATCTGGAAGCCAGAATTTCGCAGCATACCCGTCTGGTCTGGGTGGAGGCGGCAGGGTCAGTGACGCTGGAATTTCCTGATTTGGTTGCTTTGGTTCGGGCCTGCAAACGCAAAAGTGTAGTGGTTGCACTGGACAACACCTGGGGTGCTGGCCTGGCGTTCAAGCCTTTTGACCTGCTACCCGATGCAGAGCCCGGGTGGGGCGTGGATATATCCGCGCATGCCTTGACCAAGTACCCCAGTGGCGGAGGCGACGTGCTCATGGGTAGCGTAATCACGCGGGACGCTGCATTGCATTTGCGACTCAAGCTGACCCATATGCGACTGGGTCTGGGAGTTGGCGCGAATGACGCTGAGGCGGTACTGCGCGGATTGCCGAGCATGGCATTGCGCTACGCCGCCCACGACGCAGCTGCCCGGGCGCTGGCGCGCTGGTGCCAGTCACAACCAGAATTCGCTCAGGTCTTGCATCCCGCTCTGGACAGCTCACCCGGACATGCCCATTGGCAAGCGTTGTGCAAGAACGATGCGGGTGGTGCAGCGGGATTGTTCAGTGTGGTGCTCGATTCACGCTTCAATCAGACCCAGGTGGATGCCTTTTGCGACGCATTGCGGCTGTTCCGTTTGGGCTACAGCTGGGGTGGCCCCATCAGTCTTGTGGTGCCTTATGCGCTGGAGTCCATGCGCACAGCCTGGCCTGCCCACATTGCCAAAGGCACCATCGTACGTTTTTCTGTCGGACTGGAAGCAGTCGAGGATCTTCAGGCGGACCTCGCACAGGCATTGCAATCTTTGCGCTGATTCAGTGTTTTCCGCAATAGGCGGGCGCGCTTGCAGCCGTTAGGCTGTTGACATGAGTCAACCCAACATCGAACAAGCCCCTGCACCGTATATTCCCCCACCTTCGGATGCCCCCAAGAAGCGCATTCGGCCACTGCGCCCTGTCGATTTGGTGCAATGGGTACTTGCAGGGTGGAGCGATCTGAAAGCCCACCCGGGTATTGCGGCGTTTTATGGCTCGTGTTTCTGGTTCATGGCTTTGGTATTGGGCGCTGTATTCCGGTCCAAGCCCGAATACACCATGTCGATCGCGTCGGGTTGCCTGTTGTTGGGCCCATTCCTTGCTATGGGTTTGTATGACGTCAGCCGCAGGCGCGAACAGGGATTGAGACCTGAACTGGGCGTTTCGCTGACGTGCTGGGAAAACCACCTGCGTAGTATGAGTATGCTGGTCCTGGTACTGATTGTCCTTGAGCTCTTGTGGGGCAGGGCGTCACTGGTGGTTTTCGCAGTCTTCTTCAACACGGGCATGCCTTCCACCAGCAGCGTTGTGCAGGCCGTCTTTAATCCGGATAACTGGGAGTTCATTGCCGCGTACACCGTTGTGGGTGGCGGGTTCGCCGTCCTGGTGTTCGCCATCGCTGTGGTGTCTATTCCGATGATTCTGGATCGCGATACCGACGCGATATCGGCCGCCATTACCAGCATCGAAGTGTTTTTCCACAACACCGGCGTGATGTTGCTGTGGGGTGCGTTGATCACGATTCTGGTCACCGTTTCGCTACTGCTTCCCTGGGGCTTGGGCCTGTTGGTCAGTGGCCCCTTGCTGGGACATGCCAGCTGGCATGCCTACCGCGGCGCGGTCGATTGGTTGCCTGATTCGACGAGTGCCTGACCCCGAAATGGTAAAGTGTCGGCAACTAAAGAAAGTACACCTTGGCAACACCCAATTACGGATACGAAAAACGTCAGAAAGAACTGGCGAAAAAGCGCAAAAAAGAAGACAAGCTCAAGGAAAAAAACGAGCGCAAGACCCATGGCCCCGGTGAAGATGGGGTGCTCAATGACGAAGAATCACCTGCGGACCCCTCACAGGCGCCCAACCCGGACGCGAGCTAACAATTCATTGTTTCAGTTCCTGCAAGGGGTATTCCAATAATTTCTCTGCCAAATACCGCATAGCCGCAATGGATCGATCACCTGGCGTGATCGACCGGGCTTGTGGATAGTGGCGAAAGTTGCGCTGCATGGACTGCAAGTAGACAGGGTCGTAGTGCTGGGTCAATAATTCGTGCACGACTGACTTGACCTCGCCAGTCGCCACCTGTTCCTTCCATGCCTGCACCACGGCTTTGCCGCGAAATTCCGCCAGTACATCCAGCCGCTGGCAAAAGTGCGCGCTGTCCTTTACAAAGAAGTCATAGTCCTCCATCAGCAGCGCCACTCGCTCGTCCATTGGCAAAAAGAGATCGAGGCAGGGACTCTCCCGCATGCGCTCTACCAGGGTGGTGGGCACCGCCACGTTGCCCACCTTTTTGCTTTCGCTCTCCACAAACACGGGACGAGCGGGATCAAAACCGCGTAACGCGTCCCACACCAGGCTGTCAAAGTGTTTTTGTGACGGCTGCGCCAAACCAGGAATGGCGCCTAGTACCGAGCTGCGGTGATTGGCCAGTGCCTCCAGGTCCAGGACCTGGGCACCTGCGATCTCCAACGCCTGCAGCAGCCGGGTTTTGCCAGACCCCGTGGTTCCACACACCACCTGAAAATTGAGCCGCGCCACCCGCCGAGGTATGTCGAGCAACATCGCGGCCCGAAATGCCTTGTAGCCTCCTTCCAACAATGTGACCCGAAAACCGATCTGGTCCAGGATCAGTGAAAGGGACCCGCTGCGCTTTCCGCCACGCCAGCAATACGCCAATGGCCGCCACTCGCGGGGTTTGTCAATGACCTCGCGGTCAATGTGGGCCGCGATATTGCGGGCCGCCAAAGCCGCGCCGCGCTTCTTGGCCTCGAACTGGTTCACCTGCACATACAGTGTGCCGATCAGCTTGCGTTCCTCGTCATTGAGCGTGGGCCAATTCACGGCACCGGGCAAATGGTCCAGCGCAAACTCAGCTTCGCTACGGGCGTCGATAACGGTGTCAAAGGTATCGAGTTGCGCCAGCACGTCGGCGGCGTTCATAAGGGTCAGGCTCATGCAATCAGTTTCTTCACGGAAGGCCACACATTGTTGAGAATCAGGGGATGCGCCGCTTCATTCGGATGGATGCGGTCATTCTGGAACAGGCGCGCTGCATCCGGGCCATCGGCTACATCTTTCAACAAAAACGGCACCAGGGCCGCCTTGTTGGCTTTGGCCACGGTGGCATAGATGGCTGCAAAGCGTGCACCATAGTCCTGCCCATAATTGGGTGGCATCTGCATGCCGACCAGCAACACTTTCGCTCCCGCGCGGTGTGCCGCCTGGGTCATGACCTGCAGGTTATCCTGCGTCATGGAAAGGGGAAGACCGCGCAGCGCATCGTTGCCCCCCAACTCCAGGATGACCAAGGTTGGTCGGTGTTGCTTTAACAGGTTCGCCAAGCGCGAGCGCCCACCGGAAGTTGTGTCACCGCTGATGCTGGCGTTCACGACCTTCGCGGCGAATTTTTCCTGTGCCAAGCGCTGTTCCATCAGGGCCACCCAGCCGCTGCCCCGTTTAAGGCCATACTCGGCACTCAATGAGTCGCCCACCACCAAAATGGTGGTCATGCGATCTGGGGGCTGCGCCGCCCACGCGGGTAAAGTCCCCGCAAACGTTGCCAATATGCCAAGCGCGATACAGTGTCGTCGAATCAAAGAGAGCCCCATGAGTGAAGTAATTATTTCTGTTGAGCACGTTTGCAAATCCGTGACGGATTCCACCGGCACGCTAGAGATTCTGCGCGATATCGATTTTGCGCTCAATGCGCGTGAAACGGCGGCCATCGTCGGCGCATCCGGTTCTGGCAAAAGCACGTTGTTGTCCATCATCGCCGGTCTCGACACACCAACCAGTGGCACCGTGCGTTTGGGTGGCGCAGACCTGTTTGCAATGGACGAGGACCAACGCGCTGGGCTGCGCGCCAACAAGGTGGGTTTTGTGTTCCAGAGTTTTCAGCTGCTGGGTAATCTGACCGCGCTGGAAAATGTGATGTTGCCTTTGGAATTGGCTGCTCGCAAAGACGCCCGCAAGGCAGCCACAGAGATGCTTGCCCGCGTAGGCCTGTCGCAGCGTCTTGCGTCCTACCCCAGGGTGCTCAGCGGCGGCGAACAGCAACGCGTGGCCTTGGCCCGCGCTTTTGTTGTGCACCCTGCGGTCTTGCTGGCCGACGAGCCCACGGGTAGTCTGGACTTTGCGACTGGTGAAAAGATCATGGAATTGATGTTTGACCTGAACCGGGAGCAGGGCACTACATTGGTCCTGGTGACCCACGACAGGGGAATCGCGCAGCGTTGCGACCGTCGGATCACCATCGAGGCCGGGCAACTGGTCTAACCGCGATAATCGGGTGATGTCTTCATCCAAAGTTCTGTTCGGCTTCCATGCCCTGGGTGTACGTCTCAAGACGACACCCCAATCCATTATTGAAATCTATTTTGAGCCCACCCGGCGTGACGCCCGCATGCGCCAATTCCTGGACCGGGCCAATGAGGCTGGGGTCAAGCTGATTGAGTCCGATGGCGCCCGCCTGTCCAAAATGTGTGGCGGGCACGGGCACCAAGGCATTGCGGCCCGCGTGCAGCCCATCGCGCAAGTGCATTCGCTGGACGAACTGCTGGAGGATCTGGAAGCCGCCAATGCCGAGCTGCCGCCCGAGCAACGCACGCCGCCGCTGATCCTGGTGTTGGACGGTGTGACCGACCCGCACAACCTGGGCGCCTGCCTTCGCGTGGCAGATGGTGCTGGCGTACACGCTGTCATCGCCCCTAAAGACCACGCGGCCGGCATCAACGCCACTGTGGCCAAGGTGGCCAGTGGTGCGGCGGAGACGGTACCCTATTTCATGGTCACCAACCTGGCGCGCACCCTGAATGAACTCAAGGAACGCAGTATCTGGATCATTGGTACCAGTGACACCGCGACCTCCACCCTGTACCAGACCGATCTCAAAGGCCCGGTGGCCCTGGTGCTGGGTGCCGAAGGCGCGGGCATGCGCCAGCTGACGGCCAAAACCTGCGACGCGCTGGTCAGCATTCCGATGCGCGGCGCGGTCGAGAGTCTGAACGTGTCAGTGGCCAGCGGTGTGTGTTTGTACGAGGCGTTGCGCCAGCGTACTGTTTGAGGACAAATCATGATTGCTATTAAATCAGTAGCTACACGTGCAATATTGACGGGGGCTAGCACGATATTTATTCTGATGGGTTGCACCCAGGAGCAGCAAAACAAGATCAGCCGCGATATCCAGAATTGGACCGGCACCAACGGCGTTTTGGAAATCTATGCTGGTGACAAACTGGTGCGCCGCTTTATCAAGATCGACAAGCTCTCCACTGCCATGGGAACCGACGACAACAAGCCTCGGCCCTACCGTTTTGGCTATGGGGTGCTGGATGAAAACCTGAACATGGCGGTCGATCCAGGCGAGAAAAAAGTCTATTTCGAAATCAGTGACTACGCGAGCAACTACGTCTTCTTTGAAAACCCGCGTTGATGGTGTAGGGGATGCGCCTGGTCATAAGTAGCCTAGCGCACCCAGCACGGCGCCGGTGCCCAGCATCCACAGCATATGCAGCTTGGTGCGCCATACCAGCAAGGCCGTCACCAACGTCAGCAGCCACCCCTCCCAGTGCTCGACCGGGCTGCCCTGGCTGGCGGCCAGTATCCAGCCTGTGGCGATAAGCAAGGCTATGACAATGGGTGCCATGCCCTGCTTGAAGGCACGCACCGCTCGCAATTCCCGGTTTTGATGGCCCCATCGAGCGGCTGCAAACGTCAGCGTGGTGCTGGGCAGCAGGATTCCGACCATCGCAATACCCACCCCAGCCAGCGCCAACCCCCACGCGTGAAGTCCTGCGGCCATGCCGCCACCCGCGTTCATGCCGACGTTCCATCCCAAGAGGGCGATGAACAGCACATTGGGACCAGGTGCCGCCTGCGCCAAGGCGATGGAGGACGTGAACTGGCTATCGGTCAACCACGCCTTGTCGTTGACCAGATAGTTGTGCATCTCCGGTGCGGTGGTAATGGCGCCACCAATCGCCAGCAGCGACAGCGACATGAAGTGCACCAGCAAAGCCAGCCAGTCCGCGCTGGAAAGGACGGTCGTCATGGTGCGTCTTTGGTTAGTCGCTGGGTCTCCAGACATCGATAGGCCCAAAGGCACGCCACGCCGCCTACGCCGAGCAAAACCAACACCAATGGCCAGCGCAACACCCCGATAGCCACGAAACTCAATACAGCAAGCCCCCAACAAACGGTTAGCCCCATGACGTTATGTTGCAGCGCCCCGATGAGTTTGATCCCAGTGGCAGCTATCAGACCTGCGGCCACAGCACCCATGCCGCGCAACGCGCCCTGGGCAGCCGGCGTATCTGCAACACCGCCAAACAATGCCGCCAACACCAGCACAATGACCAAGGGAAAGGTCAGCATGCCCGCCAGCGCTGCCAAAGCCCCTCTGAAGCCAAAATAGCGGTCACCGATCATCAGGGATAGATTGACCACATTGGGGCCGGGCAAAATCTGCGCGACGGCCCAGTCTTCCAGAAACTCCTCCTGCGTCAGCCATTGTTTTTCTTCTACGAGTTCTCGCTGCACGATGGCCAGCACGCCACCAAATCCCTGTAGCGCCAGCTTGGAGAAAGAAACGAACAAATCGGTCTTCGACTGCGGTTGTTTGCCAGCATGGGGCTTGGTGGTCGGTGTGTCTTGGTTTGCCAGTGTCATAGGCCCACTTTAGCGGAAACGGCTAACCATGCACGCAGATTGGTTACAGTCGCGGATTGCCAAAAAGCACACCGTTAGCTGGAGATATTTATGCGCTTGCGATCCGTCACGACTTTAGGGGCCATCCGGATACTGGTATTGGGCTGTTTCGCCCTGCTGCTGTGCAGTGCGGGGCAGGGCGCCGAGGTGCGCCTGCGCATTCTGGAGACCACGGATGTGCACATGAACCTGCTGAGTTACGACTACTACCAGGACAAGACCACGGACCAATATGGTCTGTCCCGCGCCATGTCGTTAATCAAGGCCGCGCGTGCCGAGGCGCCCAACAGCCTGCTGTTTGACAATGGCGACTTGCTGCAAGGCAATCCCATGGGCGACTATGTTGCCAAGGTCCAGCCCCTGAAAGACGGCGAAATACACCCTGCCTTTCGGGTCATGAACCAGATGGGTTACGACGCCGCCAACATTGGTAACCACGAGTTCAACTACGGTCTGGATTTCCTGCGACGCGCACTCAAGGGAGCCAATTTTCCCTATGTCAATGCCAACATCTATTTGGCAGACGAGCATCGCAACTCTGACACGCCCAGGCACGCCTTCACACCCTATGTGCTGCTCGATCGCCAGCTGGTCGATGCACAAGGCAAAGCCCATGCAATCAAAGTGGGGGTCATTGGGTTTGCGCCACCGCAAATCATGCTGTGGGACAAAGGGAACCTGGAAGGCAAGGTCATCGCCAGGGATGTACTGGAGACCGCCAAAAAATATGTTCCGCTGATGCGTGCGCAGGGCGCGCAACTGGTGATTGCCATTCCGCATGCTGGTTTTGAGAAGGGGCCGGTGGCGCAGTTTTCAGAAAATGCTGTCGGGCCATTGACCGAAATCCCCGGTGTGGACGCTGTGCTGTTTGGCCACGCCCATGCCGAGTTTCCGAGCAAGGCCTTTGCCGACCATCCCAAGGTGAACATCGAGCGCGGCACCATCAACGGCGTGGCGGCCGTCATGCCAGGGCGTTGGGGTGACCACCTCGGGGTCATTGATTTCACGCTGGATAACGCCAGCGGCAACTGGAAAGTAGTGGATAGCCGCGCCTCCATTCGGCCGATCTTCGACCGCGCATCGCGCACATCGGTTGCTGCGGCTGATCCCATGGTCGAGCAGACCATAGGCGACGTGCACGCCGCCACACTGGAATACGTGCGCAACAAGGTGGCCTTCAGCAGCGCACCCATTTACAGCTACTTTGCGCTTGTGGGCGACGACCCATCGGTTCAGGTCGTGTCCAACGCGCAGATGGCCTATGTGCAGCGGGCCATGCAAGGCACAGATTACGAAAAGTATCCCGTGCTCTCTGCCGCAGCACCGTTCAAGACGGGCGGGCGCCAGGGGTGGGATTACTACACCGACATACCCGCCGGCCCTGTGGCCATCAAAAACGTGGCGGATCTCTACGTGTACCCCAACACCCTCAAGGCCATGCTGTTGACGGGCGCCGAGGTACGGGAATGGATTGAGATGTCGGCCGGGCAATTCAACCAGATCGATCCCAAGGGTGCCGCGCAGCAGTCGGTGTTGAACGACACGTTTCGCTCGTACAACTTCGACACGCTGGACGGCGTCACCTATGAATTTGATGTAACCCAACCGGCCCGCTACGACAGCAACGGCAAACTGGTGGCACCTGATGCGCACCGCGTCAAGAACCTGAGCTACCAGAGCAGCCCGGTGTTGCCCGACGCCCGATTCATTGTGGCAACCAACAACTACCGCGCATTTGGTGGAGGGAATTTCCCGGGGCTCAACGCCAGCAAAGTGGTGCTGGAGTCGCCTGACGAGAATCGTCAGGTGCTCATCGACTACCTGCGCATGATGGACATGGTCTCCAGCAACAAACAGGTCAACCCTTCAGCCGATGGCAACTGGCGCATCACACCCGTGCCCGGTGTGCGCCTGACCTTTTTGTCCGCGAGCACCGCCCAGCGCTATCTGGCCAACCAACCGAAGATTCGGTTGATCAAAGACAACGGCGACGGGTCAGCCCTATACGAGCTGGTGCCCTGACTACTTGCGCACAATGCGACCCGGTTCGATCTGGTCCATGGCCTTGGGGTTCTCACGCAGATACTCTTCAAAGGCATCAATGTCCATGCCAACCACTTCGCGGTCGCGGCCCTGCTTCATCACATTGAGATCGTTGCCACCTTCGGCCGTGAAATTGTTAGCGACGATGCGGTAGTCACGGGCCGGGTCCAGCGACTTGCCATCCACGGTGACTGACTCCAGCACGGCAGCCGCTCCCTCGGCCTGGCTCCATTGGTAGCGCAGGTTGTGGGATACCTGCAAGGTCGCCGGGCCATTGGCGCGCCTACTGTTCAACTGACGGCGAATCAACTCCTGCAACTGCGTACCGGTAAGGGTGAGCGCAATCAGCTCATTGGTAAACGGCTGGATGGCAAACAGGTCGCTCAAAGTTACGGTGCGCCCCGACTCTACGGTCAGATCCGCACGGATGCCACCGGAATTTGTCACACCAATGTCCACCGCACCGCGCTTCCTGGCAAAAGCCAGATGCGAATCGGCCACCAGATTGCCCAGTGCTGTGTCTCCAAACGGTGCTACAGCCATACGCGTTGCGCCCCGCGACAAATCCGCCACCGGTTTGTTGCGTGCGGCCGTTGTCAGCGCTGCCGCGCGCGCGACGAGCGCGACAAATGCCGGATTCGGTGCATACACACCCTGCAGGACCGGATGGTTGACGGCCTGCGCGTCCAGCACCCGGCCCGTCGCGTCCAGCG
Source organism: uncultured beta proteobacterium (assembly GCA_903853895.1). Lineage (GTDB taxonomy): Bacteria > Pseudomonadota > Gammaproteobacteria > Burkholderiales > Burkholderiaceae_C > Allorhodoferax. Next base: position 30,391 of record CAINUX010000066.1, read on the forward strand.
TCAGGCGGCTTTCAGTCAACCAGCCGCCAAAGCTGCCGGCCTGCACCATCAACCGCCCGTCGATCTTGCAGGTGTAGGCCTGGTGCGTGTGGCCGCTGATGATGATGGCGTAGGCCGGGTCGAGCTGCTTGGCAATGTCCACCCCCCGACCCTTCAGACCCGGGCAGGCATAGCTGGGATCATTGGCAGCACCGTCATACATGGCGCCTTCATGCATGATGGCCACCAACACTTGAGCACCCGCCGCCCGCAGTTCGGGCACCAAGGCATTGAGGGTGGCAACTTCGTCGGCAAACCGCAGACCCACGATGCTTTTGGGCATGATGACCTTGGGGGTGTCGCGCGTCACGGCGCCCACAAAAGCGACCTTGAGACCACCAATATCTTTCATGGTGTGGCTCGGCAGCACGCGTTTGCCAGTCTCGGTTTCAAACATGTTGGCTGCCAGATAGGGAAAGCTCGCGCCCTTGAATTCGGGCCACACGCAACCGGTGCTCGCGCACTCGCCACGTGTCTTGCGCAGTAACTCAGGCAACCCCGCGTCCAGATCGTGATTGCCCAACGACGAGGCAGCAAGGCCCAATTCGCCCAACGCGCTCACAGTCGGTTCGTCCTTGAGCAGGGACGACATTTGCGGTGATGCGCCCACCAAATCACCGGCGGCCACAAACACCTGGTGTTTACGCTGTACGCGGAATTTGTCCAGCACCGTTGCCAAGTAGGCCACGCCACCCGCTGGCTGGGCTTTGAGTTCGCCCGATTGCGGGTCAGGCAAACGGGGCGATAGGGGAACAGGCGACTTTGGTTGGATGTGGCCATGGAAGTCGTTGATCGAAAAAATGCTCAATTCGATCGATTCGGAAGGTTTTGGCAGTGTCTGGACACCAGCACAGCCGGCGACCAGCGCCAGACCAATCAAGCTGAGCGCGCGCCAAAAAGTGCACCCAAAAAGGGCGAAAGCGTGGGAAATCTGCAAGGTTTTGCTCCAAAGAAGGGACCCGCCTGCTCTCATTGCGGGCGCTTCGGGTAAATCATATCCTTGGTGTCTGGAATACAACAACTGTCACAAAAGTTTCCTGACCATATGGTTAACTATATGGGTATATTGCAGTTCTTTACGCTTTTTTACACTTCATTTAATTTCAGTTGGTGCTATCTCATTAAGGAGCAATCAGGATGCGCAGCAGTCACGATCACATTTTTTCAGGCTTTTCGCGAACGGTGCTCAGCGCAGCGGTCGCGTTAGTGGTTGCCGCACCGGCACTGGCACAAAACACCACGGCCGCCATCGGCGGCCAGATCACTGGGGCGGACGGAAAAGCCGTTGCCGGTGCGACCGTGAGCATTGTTCACACGGAGTCCGGTTCCGCTAACAAGCTCGTGACGGATGCTGAAGGTCGCTACTCCGCGCGCGGTTTGCGCGTGGGTGGTCCCTACACCATTGTGGTGATGAAGGGCAACGAGAAAGACACCCGTGATGGCGTCTTTCTGCAATTGGCGGAAAGCTTGTCACTCGACATGCGGCTCGGTGGTACGGCTCTACAAGCCGTGACCATTACCGGCAGCGCCAACAACAAATTCAATAGCGCCAGCATGGGTTCTGGCACCAATATCGGCCGCAAGGAACTGGACGCGTATGCGTCGATTGGCCGCAATTTGCAGGACTATGCACGTTCCGACCCTCGCCTTTCCCAGACCGACAAGGAGCGCGGTGAAATTTCAGCGGGTGGCCAGAACAGCCGCTACAACTCGATCACCATCGACGGCGTGCGTACCAACGACACCTTTGGCCTGGAGGCCAATAACCTGCCCACCACCAAACAGCCGATTTCGATCGATGCCATCCAGTCGGTGCAGGTCAATTTGTCCAACTACGACGTAACCCAACAGGGCTATACCGGTGCCAATATCAATGCGGTGACGAAGTCCGGCACCAATGAGCTCAAGGGCAGCGTGTATTACGTGTACCGCAACGACAAGATGGGTGGCCAGCGCTACAACAAGACAACCGACAGCTACTTCAGCTTCTTGCCCTTCAAGGAAGACACCAAGGGCTTTACTCTGGGTGGTCCCATCATTGAAGACAAGCTGTTCTTCTTTACCAGCTATGAAGAGCTGAAGAGCAATCGTGCCCAGCCTGAATTTGGACCGGTTGGTAGCGAATTCACCAACGTGGCTATTTCTCAGGCATCTATCAATGCAGTCAAGAATGCAGCTGCCACACGGTATGGATTCAACGCAGGCGACTCCACTGCACCGACCACTTTGTCTGCCAAAGACTACCTGTTCAAGGTCGACTGGAACATCAACGAGCAGCACCGCGCCAATGTGCGCTTTGCCCGCACCGAACAGAACGACACCAACAACGGAAGCTTTGGCGGCTATAGCGCAACCGGTCTGCAGCTGACATCCCAGTGGTGGGACCAGAAGAAGAAAATTGACACTGTGGTCGCACAATGGTTTGCCGACTGGACACCCAATGTGTCCACCGAGTTCAAACTGTCCAATCGCGACTACAACAGCGTGCCGCTCAACTACGCTGACTTGCCAGCCATGGCTTTCCAGTACACCGGCCCAGCGCCTGCCGGATCACCCGCTGGCGTGAACACGGGCAGCCGTTTTCTGAACTTCGGAACCGAACGCAGCCGCCACACCAATGTGCTCGACACCAAAACAGTGAACGCCTATTTCGGCACGACCTGGACGCTCGATGCTCACGAACTCAAGTTTGGCGCCGATTTGGACAACAACAAGGTCTACAACGCCTTCTTCCAGAACACCAAGGGCAATTACACCTTCAGTTGCCAAAACAGCAGCGCAACCTACACCTATAGCTTTGGCGCGATCAATTGCGCGTCCGCCACTGCTGCCCAAATTGAAGCGGCTATTTTGGAGAACTTCAACAAGGGTCGGCCCACCAGCTACCAGGTGCAGGTTCCCGTACCCGGTGGTTCGCTGGACAACGGCACTGCGCAGTGGACTTTGCGTAACACCGGGCTGTTCCTGCAAGACACCTGGACTGCCAGCAAACAGTTGACACTGACCGCAGGCGTGCGCCTGGACCAACTGGCCACCAGCGACAAGCCCCAATTCAACGCCAAAGCTGCTGCCCCTTCGGTTAACGGCAACGTGACTGCGGCTGGTGTCGTAACCCGCAACACCGGCGGCTTTGGTCTGGACAACTCTGCCACTGTGGACGGTCAACAATTGTTCCAGCCGCGCGTGGGCTTTAACTATGCACTGGATATGGAAAACAAGCAGAAGTCGCAGGTTCGCGGCGGCTTTGGTTTGTTCCAGGGTGCCGCAGCGAATGTATGGCTGTCCAACCCGTATTCCAATACCGGCTTGGCAACGCGCATCATCGCGTGTGGAACCCTTGGATTTGCAGCTTGCCCACCCGGTGGCGGCATTTTCAGTACCGACCCTCTGAATCAGCCTACCAATTTCGCGGGTTCGTCGCCTGCGTCCAATGTTGACTACGTTCAAAACGGGCTCGGTCAGCCATCCGTGTGGAAAGCCAACCTCGCTATCGATGCGGAGCTTCCATTTGGTGGGTTGATCGTTGGTGCTGAATGGCTTGGCACCAAAAACAAGTCCGGCATCTACTACCAGCACCTGAACCTGGGTGGCCCCACTCGCACGGGTCCGGACGGACGCCAGATGTTCTACAACGCCAAGGGCTACGATCCAACCTGCTGGGCCAACGGCAGCGCAGTCAGCACTTGCGGTGTCAGCACCAAGGCCATGAGCAACGTGGCATTTGCCGACGTGTTGCAAGCGACAAAGACTTCAGAAGGTGGCGGCAACGCCATCACGCTGTCGTTGACCGGTCCGCGCGTCTATGGCATGGACTGGAATGTGGCCTACACGCGTACCGACGCCACTGAAGTGAGCCCGTTGACATCATCGGTGTCATCGTCCAACTTCAATGCCCGCTCTATCTTCAATCCGAATGAGGAAGTGGCTTCCAACTCGGCCTACCTGACCAAGGACCGCGTCAACGCTTCCCTGAACTGGTCCACGGCCTATGCCGGCAAGTACAAAACCACGTTTGGCATGTTCTACGAAGGCCGCTCTGGCAAACCGTATAGCTGGACCTACGCCAATGACTTGAATGGTGACAACATCTCCGGCAACGACCTGATGTATATCCCCAAAGGCCCCCAGTCGGGTGAAGTGGTGTTTGCAGGCGATACGCCCGCCAATCACCCCAACGAAGACCGCTTCTGGTCTATCGTTAACGCCAACCAGGAACTCGCGGATGCGAAAGGCAGTTTAGTCAAGCGCAACGGCAGCACATCGCCCGTGGTCCATAACTTTGACGTCCGCATCAGCCAGGAAGTCCCCGGCTTTGCGCCCAAACACAAGGGCGTGATCTCGCTGGATATCTTCAATATTGGCAACCTGATCAACAAAGAGTGGGGTCGTATTAACGAGATGGGGTTCAGTTCTTCCGGTGGTACGCGCCGCACCTTCGTGAACTACGGTGGTATCGATGCTTCGGGCCGGTATGTGTATGCGGTGAAGTCGGCGGAAGACGACCTGACCCTGCGCCAGGCCAAAGGCGAGTCGCAGTGGGCCATGCAGATCACGGCACGCTACGAATTCTGATTCGGGTTCAGGCGCTGGTCGCCTGATTTCAAAAGGCTCCCTCCAGTGATGGTGGGAGCCTTTTTTTGTGGTGCAAGAGGCGGCTTGTCCCGTTGGTGGCACCCATCTGCGTGCTGACCCAGTACGCTAGCGGCTGTTTTTTGCTGGAATTCACCATGAACTTGCGCCCCACCATCGATTTCTTGCTCAACGATTGGCTAGACACCACCGCCCTGGCACAGCGTGAACGCTTCGCCGACCACTCGCGCGACACTTTTGATGCCGTTCTGGACACCTGTGAGCGCATAGCCCGCGAGAAATACGCGCCATTCAACCGCCTGGTCGATGTGCAGGAACCGCACTTTGACGGCGAAAAAGTCATCTTGCCGCAAGCCACGCATGATGCCAACCGCGCGTACGCCGAGTCCGGCATGCTCAGCGCGGCGCAGGACTACGACATGGGCGGCATGCAGTTGCCCTACAGCGTGGAAGCCGCTGCCAACGCCTTCTTTGCCTGCGCGTCGGTCAGCATTGGCTCTGGCATGCTCACCACGGGCAACGCCAATCTGCTGATGACACACGGCACGGACATGCAGAAAGAAGTATTTTCCAAGAACGAGTTTGCCGGTCGCTGGTCGGGCACCATGTGCTTGTCAGAACCTCAGGCGGGCTCCAGCCTGAGCGATGTCTCCACCCGTGCTGTGCCGGATGGTGAAGGTTTTGAAGCCGACCCGCTGGGCGCACGCTACCGCCTCAAGGGCAACAAGATGTGGATCTCCAGCGGCGAGCATGAGCTGACTGAGAACATCATTCATCTGGTGCTGGCCAAGATTCCGGATGCCGATGGCAAGCTGGTGCCCGGTACCCGCGGTATTTCGCTGTTCATCGTGCCCAAAAAAATGGTCAACACGCAAGGCGAACTGACCGGCGTGCGCAACGACGTAGCCCTGGCCGGCCTGAACCACAAGCTGGGCTGGCGCGGCACCACCAATACCTTGCTCAATTTTGGCGAAGGCAAGTTTCCGGTGGATGCCGACCGCGATGGTGGCGGGCCCTTTGGCAAGGGCGCGGGCGCCGTGGGGTATCTGGTGGGCCAGGCGGGCAAGGGCTTGCAGTGCATGTTCCACATGATGAACGAGGCCCGCATCGGCGTGGGCATTGCTGCCACCATGCTGGGCATGGCGGGCTACTACGCGTCGCTGGACTACGCGCGCAATCGCCCTCAGGGTCGCCCCATGGGTGCTGCAGGCAAGGATGTCGCTGCACCACAGGTCGCCATCATTGAACACGCCGATGTCAAGCGCATGCTGTTGGCGCAAAAGGCCTATTGCGAAGGCGCGCTGGCGCTGGAACTGTATTGCGCCCGTCTGGTGGACGAGCACCACACCGCTGGTGGTGCCGTTGCCGATGATGCCCGCTTGCTGCTGGAAGTGCTGACGCCCATTGCCAAGAGCTGGCCCAGCGAATGGTGCCTGGAGGCCAACTCCCTGGCCATCCAGATCCACGGCGGCTACGGCTACACGCGGGACTTCCCAGTGGAGCAGTACTGGCGTGACAACCGCCTGAACATGATCCACGAAGGCACGCATGGCATCCAGGCCACCGACCTGCTGGGCCGCAAGGTGCTGATGGAGGAGGGCAGAGGCCTGCAACTGCTGGCAGCGCGCATGACGGCGACCATCCAGAAGGCCGCCGCAGCGCCCGCATTGGCGGATTACGCCGTGGCGCTGGGCCAGGCCTTGCAGCAAGTGGCGGTAGCTACCCAGAAGGCCTGGGCCACCGGCAACCCGACCGAAGCACTGGCCAACGCCGTGCCCTATATGCAAGCGTTTGGACACACCGTGCTGGCCTGGATTTGGTTGGATGTGGCGGCCAAGGCGCTGGAGGGCGACGCCGCACAGGCCAGCACTGCGACGCAGGGCCGCCTGGGTGCAACCCGCTTCTACTTCCACTACGAGTTGCCCAAGATCGGCGCCTGGCTCAATGTGGTCGAGTCGCGCGACACCACCTGCGCGGCCTTCCCCATGGACGCCTTTTAGACGCGTTCTGACCGTCAGACTTGACGGATATCACGCCGGGGACATGCACTTGCGTAGTCCCGGCGGCACAATTGTCCAACCCATTTTTTTGAAGCAGGAGACCAACACAATGACCGCACGCACCATCCAACAATTGTTTGACCTCACCGGCAAGACCGCCCTGGTAACCGGCGGCTCGCGCGGGCTGGGTTTGCAAATGGCCCACGCCTTGGGCGAAGCCGGCGCCAAGGTGATGCTGAGCTCGCGCAAGGCCGAAGACCTGGAGCAGGCCTGTGCCGAACTGCAAGCGGCCGGCATTGACGCCCGCTGGATTGCCGCCGACTGCGCCAAAGACAGCGAGATCACCCGCCTGGCCGATGAAACCTTGGAGCGCATGGGCGACGTCGATATCCTGGTCAACAACGCCGGCGCTGCCTGGGGCGCACCCGCTGAAGACCACCCAGCAGACGCCTGGGACAAGGTCATGAACCTTAACGTGCGCGGCTACTTTTTGCTGAGCCAGGCGATTGCCAAAAAGAGCATGATTGCCCGCCGTCAGGGGCGCATCATCAACATCGCGTCGATTGCCGGTCTGGGTGGAAACCCCGAAGGCATGAACACCATCGCCTACAACACGTCCAAGGGCGCCGTGCTCAACTTCACCCGGGCCCTGGGTGCGGAATGGGGCAAGTACAACATCACCGTCAACGCCATTTGCCCGGGCTTTTTCCCCAGCAAAATGACCGTGGCCACGCTCAAGGCCTTTGGCGAAGAAAAGTTGGCCGCCAGCGCGCCGCTCAAGCGACTGGGCGATGACGAAGACCTGAAGGGCCTGTGCGTGCTGTATGCGTCGGACGCCGGTAAGCACATCACCGGTCAATGGCTGGCGGTAGATGGCGGTGTGTCCGTCGTCACCGGCGGTTAAGGACTGACTGCCATGTGGGACACGGCCGTTGGGTTCGGGGTGGATATCCCCTTCGTCAAACATCTGGGGTTTGAACTGACCCAGTTCGAAGGCGGCCATTCCGAAATTGCCTACACCGCCAAGCCCGAGCATCTCAATTCGTTTTCGGTCACCCACGGTGGTGCGTTGATGACGCTCTTGGATGTGTCCATGGCCACCGCGGCGCGCAGCCAGGTGCCTGAAATGGGCGTAGTCACCATCGAGATGAAAACCACCTTCATGCAGCCGGCCATCGGTCCCCTGGTCGCCCGGGGTGAGCTGATCCACCGCAGCGTGACGATGGCGTTCACACAGTCCACCGTGTTCGATGCAGCGGGGCTCAAATGTGCGCACGCCACCGGTACCTTCAAGTTCGTGAAGCGACTGCCCACCGGCACCAGGACCTCCAACCCGCTGAATACCACGTCCAGCAATATTCCTACTGATTGAATGGGCCTCTAGCCCTCGTAAACGCTATGCAGTTCGCTATTGTTTCAATAGCAACTTGCAGTCAAATCCCTCCACTAAACGGACCCCTGCCATGCCAACCAACCAACAAATCCACCTCGACAACCGCCCCGTGGGCGAAGCCGTTGCCAGCAACTTCAAACTGGTCACCAGCGAAACGCCGGCTCTGCAAGATGGCCAGGTGCTGGTGCGCCACCACTACCTGAGCCTGGACCCCTACATGCGTGGCCGCATGAATGACGCCAAGAGTTATGCCCAACCCCAGGCCCTAGGCCAGACCATGGGTGGCGGCACGGTGGGCGAAGTGGTGGAGTCGCGCCACCCCAAATTCGCGGTAGGCGACAAGGTGGTGGGCATGGGCGGCTGGCAGGAATACAGCGTGGTCGACGCCACACAGTTGGGTGCCGTGCGCAAGGTCGACACCACCCACGTGCCGCTGAGCGCCTACCTGGGTGCCGTTGGCATGCCTGGCGTTACCGCCTGGTACGGTCTGGTCAAGATCATCGAGCCCAAGGCCGGCCAGACCATGGTGGTCAGCGCTGCCACGGGTGCCGTGGGCAGCGCCTTTGCGGCGTTGTCCAAGGCACGCGGCTGCCGCACGGTGGGCATTGCGGGCGGACCCGACAAATGCAAATACGCGGTGGATGAGCTGGGCTTTGACGCCTGCATCGACTACAAGCTGCACAGCACGGCGGCCACGCTGTCAAAAGCAATTGCTGCCGAGTGCCCGGGCGGTATCGACGGGTACTTTGAAAACGTGGGTGGCATGGTGCTGGACGCCGTGTTGCCGCTGATGAACGCCTTTGGCCGCATAGCCGTATGCGGCATGATTGCGGGCTACAACGGCGCGCCGCTGCCGTTGACCTACCCCGCGCTGATCCTGATGCAGCGTCTGAAAGTGCAGGGCTTTATCGTCAGCGAGCATATGGAAATCTGGCCTGAGGCTCTGACTGAGCTGGGTACGTTGGTTGCCACCGGAAAACTCAAGGCGCGTGAGTCGATTGCGCAAGGTCTTGCCGCGGCACCTGAGGCGTTTCTCGGACTGCTCAAGGGCAAGAACTTTGGCAAGCAGTTGGTTAAGTTATTGTGAAACCTTGCGGGACAGACCGTAGCGCAGCGAAGCTCTGTCCTCAACCATTTAGGACACGCCATGTCTGACATCATCCTGCACCACTACCCCACGTCCCCGTTTTCTGAAAAAGTCCGGCTGGTGCTGGGCTACAAGCAGCTGGCTTGGAAGTCGGTCATCGTGCCCGCCATCATGCCCAAACCGGACGTCCAGGCACTGACTGGTGGCTACCGCAAGACGCCGTTCCTGCAGATCGGCTCCGACGTGTACTGCGACAGCGCGCTGATCTGCGACGTGCTGGAGCACATCCAGCCCACGCCGACGCTGTACCCCGAATCGCACAAGGGTCTGGCCCGCGTGCTGGCCCAGTGGGCCGACACCACGCTGTTCTGGTCGGCCATGGCCTACAACCTGCAGCCCAAGGGGGCCGCCGCCATGTTTGATGGCGCACCGCCCGAAGCGGCCAAGGCCTTTGGTGCGGACCGCGCGGCCATGTCAGCCGGCATGACGCGCCTGCGCCCCGCCGACGCCACCGCCGCATACAAGTCCTACCTGCGTCGCATCAACGACATGCTGGACGGACAAGACTTTGTGCTGGGCAGCGCCCCCTGCGTGGCCGACTTTGCCTGCTACCACCCGCTGTGGTTCAGCCGCAAACGCGTGCCGGTGATGGCCGGCATTCTGGATGCCACACCCGCGGTGCTGGCCTGGATGGACCGCATGGCAGCCCTGGGGCATGGCAGCATCGAGAAATTCTCTGCTACTGAAGCGATAGCGGTATGTTCAGCCTCCACGAGGGCTACAGCCCAGAATGACAACACCTTTCAGCACGAACACGGCATCCCGCTGGGCAGCCGGGTCACGGTTGCGGCCGAAACTTTTGGGCCCGAGGCGACCGAAGGCGAACTGGTGGCCGCCACGCGCACCCGCTACACGCTCAAACGTGTGGATGCGCGGGCTGGCACCGTGCATGTGCACTTTCCGCGCATCGGCTACGCGCTGCGGGCAGTGCCGCCGGTATGAATGCGATGGACTGGAAGCGGGTCGCGTTTGGCGACCTGACACCGCACCAGCTCTACGAACTGCTGCAACTGCGCACCGATGTCTTCGTCATGGAGCAAGCCTGTGCCTTTCAGGACATGGATGGCTACGACCACTTGGCCGTACACCTGCTGGGAACTGCGGTGGAAGCTTCCGCGGTTGTAGGGCAGGTTGCGCCCCTCATCGCCTACGCGCGCCTGTTCCCCGCCGGGGTCAAGTTTGCCGAGGCCAGCATTGGCCGTGTCATCACCCGTGACACCGTGCGTGGCACAGGCCTGGGCCATCTGCTGATCCGTGAAGCAATGGCATCCGTTGGGGCGCTGTGGGGCGTGCAGCCCATTCGCATTGGCGCGCAGTCACGCTTGATCGCGTATTACCGCCAGCATGGCTTTGTCGAGGTGGGCGCGACCTACCTGGAAGACAACATTGACCACCAGGACATGGTCTGGAATCCATAGACTCCCACCCTCGCGCCTTGGGATGGCCCAGCGGCGCTCCTATCCACTAAAGGTTTCCATTTTCATGATCTCTGACTTCAAGAACAAAACGGCGGTTCTCACCGGCTCCGGCTTTGGCCTGGAGTGCGCCCGTATTGGCGCCAAACTGGCCATGAACCTGGTGCTGGCCGACGTGCAGCAAGACGCACTGGACAAAACCGTGGCCGAAATGCGGGCGTTGGGTGCCCCGGTGCTGGCCATGCGGGTGGACGTGTCCAAGGCCGACCAGATGCAGGCGCTGGCCGATGCGGCCTTTGCGCGTTTTGGTGCGCCACATTTCGTCTTCAACAACGCCGGTGTGGGCGCCGGCGGCCTGATCTGGGAGAACACTGTCCAGGACTGGGATTGGGTGCTGGGTGTGAACGTCATGGGCGTGGTGCACGGCGTACGCCTGTTCACCCCCATGATGCTGGCCGCCGCCAAGGCAGACCCGACCTACCAAGGCCACATTGTCAACACCGCCAGCATGGCTGGCCTGCTGAATGCGCCCAACATGGGCATCTACAACGTCAGCAAGCACGCAGTGGTATCCCTGAGCGAGACCCTGTACCAGGACCTGGCGCTGGTGACAGACCAGATCAGCGCCAGCGTGCTGTGCCCGTTCTTTGTGCCCACCGGCATCAGCCAGAGCCACCGCAACCGCCCCGATGAACTCAAAGTGCAAGGCAAGCCTACCCAAAGCCAGTTGATCGGCCAGGCCATGAGCGACAAGGCCGTGGGCAGCGGCAAGGTGACTGCGGCCCAGGTGGCGCAGATGGTGTTCGACGCGATTGCCGCCAACCAGTTCTACATCTACAGCCACCCCAAGGCCATCGGCTCGGTGCAGACCCGGCTGGAAGACGTGCTGCAGGCGCGCAACCCCACCGACCCGTTCGCCCACAAGCCAGAACTGGGTGTGGATTTGAAGAAAGCCTTGCGCGCCTAACGGGGCCCAAACGCCACTGGGAAAAATTCCGTGATCCAGCGCATTGCGCTTTATCGCGCAGCGGCGTAGGCTTCCCATACCCTGATGGGAGGAGTTCCAGCATGAAACCCGGTCCAGTCAAAGGCCTTCGCCAATACGCCCGTGTACCCTTCGCGGCCGAAGTACTCCTGCATGTGCAGGATCAGACGCTCAAAGTGCAACTCATTGACATTGCGCTGAAGGGCGCATTGGTGCAGGTCGACACCTCGGAAAAGCTGGCCCTGCACACCCCCTGCCGTCTGGAGCTACCCCTGGCCGATGACGGTGATGGTGTAGTGATGAGCGGTGCCATCGTGCACCTCGAAGGACAGCACGTCGGCATCGAGTGCCGCAATATTGACCTCACCAGCCTGACGCGCCTGCGCCGCCTCATCGAACTCAATACCGGGGACCCCGACCTGATGGACCGCGAATTGAGCCATTTGTTTGGCTGAGTTTGGGGCGCACTGAAGACTTCAAAACGCCACTTTGAAGCCCACAGTCAATAGGCGTGCATTGTCAGCGTTGATTTGACGGCCATATGAGAAATCAATGAAGGCTTTTTCGGGCACTGCGGTAAAACGCAGACCAAAGTTCCACCAACGATCCCGTTCATCGCCAAAGATTTCCGCCATCGGTGCGATGGAGCCGAAGCCTGCATGCTCCAGTGCCAACCCCCAAGTGGTGGTGCCCTGGCCTGCCACTTCATCGCGGGCATGGCCCAGATTTACGTGCAAAGTGAGGTGGTCCAAGGCAGCGCGGCTGTAGACCAGATTGATGGTCGTGCCGGTGCGTAGCCAGGATGCCTCCGCCGCTTTGCTCCATCCCACGCCGTATGCAAACGTAAGGGCGGGCGCGTTGTCTCCCTCGCCGCGCCAAAGGCCGGTCTTGCCGCCCAAGCGCAAGCCGTTACCGCTTTCGCCCGACATGCGGTCACGTGATGTTGCCAGTGCCAACTGGGTGTTGAATCCAACACCGCAGCCCAACTGCAGAGAAGTCGTGTTGTCCGTGTTATCGGACGCGGTGGTATCCGCACTGGCGCCTTCTATCTCGCAGCTTGCGGCTTCCAAGATGCCAGCGTCCTCGGTTTGCAGCGGGCGACCTGCCCAGGCGGGCAGCGAGATAACGCTGGCGCTGAGGCACAGAGCCAAAGCAGAAATACAACGTGTCATGGCGTGAGTTCCTTTTAGGTGGCACAGCATTGTGGGCCAGAACTTCAACCTTGCCGTCAAAAAATTTTTCACGTGTTAATGGTCCGGGGGGAGCTGTGGCACACTCCCGCCCTTGATTCTGTTTTGGATGCCAGCTTTCTGGCTCTTCAGGCTCCTTCTTCAGCATTCGCCCTTTTTCTGCCATGCAAAAAATCATCGCGCAAATCGCGCAAGAAATCCGTGTTCGTCCCCAACAGGTCGAGACCGCTGTCCAGTTGCTGGATGGCGGCGCCACCGTGCCTTTCATCGCCCGCTACCGCAAGGAAGTGACCGACGGGCTGGACGATATCCAATTGCGCGAACTGGAAGCCCGCCTGTCCTACCTGCGCGAATTGCGGGACCGCAAGGAAGCGGTTTGCAAGGCCATTGACGAGCAGGGCAAACTGACACCGGTGCTAATGGCCGCCATCCATAACGCGGCCACGAAGCAGGAGGTGGAGGACATCTACCTGCCGTTCAAGCTCAAGCGCCGGACCAAGGGCCAACTGGCCAAAGAGGCCGGGCTGGAGCCGCTGGCCGATGCGCTGTTCAACGACCCCACGCTGGTTCCGGCCGAGGCGGCTGTCGCCTACGTCATTCCCATGCGTCCGGTGGTGGAGGGCGAAGACAAACAACCAGATTTTTCTACCGTGCAGGCTGTACTGGACGGTGTGCGCGATTTGCTGTCCGAGCGCTGGGCCGAGAACCCGGCCCTGGTGCAGGACCTGCGCGAATGGCTGTGGTCCGAAGGCTTGTTGAAGTCCACGCTGATGGACGGCAAGGATGAGGCGAACGCCGACGTCGCCAAGTTCCGCGATTACTTCGACTACGACGAGCCGATTGGCCGCGTGCCCTCGCACCGGGCGCTGGCCGTGTTCCGGGGGCGGGCGCTGGAGATTTTGGATGCCAAACTGGTGCTGCCAGAGCCAGACCTCGGATCAAGCAAGCCTCCAGGAGCCTGGGTGGCAGAGCGGCCTGCGCAGGTAAAAGGAGGAGGCCGTAGGCCGGGGGACACGGAGCAGGACGCTCTGCCGCCCAGGCTCCTGGCCACAGGCCGTGCCGCACCGGTGGTATCACTGGCCGAAGGACGTATCGCCCTGCGCCTGGGCTGGAGCCATGCCGGCCGCGCCGCCGATGACCTGATCCGCAAGTGCGTGGCCTGGACCTGGAAGGTCAAGCTGAGCATGTCCACCGAGCGTGACCTGTTCACCCGGCTGCGTGAAGACGCCGAAAAGGTGGCGATCAAGGTGTTTGCCGACAACCTGCGCGACCTGCTGCTGGCCGCACCAGCCGGCCCGCGCGTGGTGATGGGGCTGGACCCTGGCATCCGTACCGGCGTGAAGGTGGCGGTGGTGGATGCAACCGGCAAACTGGTGGAGACTGCTACCGTGTTTCCCCACGAGCCGCGCAAGGACTGGGACGGCTCGCTGCACACCCTGGGCGCACTGTGCCTGCGCCATGGCGTGAACCTGATCGCTATCGGCAACGGCACGGCCAGCCGCGAGACCGACAAGCTGGCGGCCGACTTGATCAAGCTGATGGCAAAACAAGCTGTAGCCCTCGCAGGACATGCACAGGTCGCTATCGAAAAGGTAGTGGTCAGCGAGGCCGGCGCCTCGGTCTACTCCGCCAGCGAATTTGCGTCGCAAGAGATGCCAGATGTGGATGTCAGCCTGCGCGGCGCGGCATCCATCGCCCGGCGCCTGCAAGACCCGCTGGCCGAGCTGGTCAAGATTGACCCCAAGAGCATTGGGGTGGGCCAGTACCAGCACGATGTCAACCAGAGCGAACTGGCGCGCACGCTGGACACGGTGGTGGAAGACTGCGTGAACTCGGTCGGTGTGGACCTGAACACCGCCAGCGTGCCGCTGCTCAGCCGTGTGTCCGGTCTGTCGGGCACCGTCGCCAAGGCAGTGGTGCGCTGGCGCGAAGCCAATGGCGCCTTTGGCAGTCGCCAGGATTTGTTGAAAGTCACCGGCCTGGGCGCGAAGACCTTTGAGCAGGCTGCAGGCTTTTTACGCATACGCGGTGGCAACAACCCGCTGGACATGACCGGCGTACACCCTGAGACCTACCCCGTGGTGGAGCAGATCATCGCCAAAACGGGCAAGCCGGTGGCCGAGATCATGGGCCGCGCCGACATGCTCAAGACCCTGCGCCCCGAGCTGTTCGCCAATGAGAAATTCGGCGTCATCACCGTCAAGGACATTCTGGGTGAATTGGAAAAGCCAGGCCGCGACCCGCGCCCTGACTTCAAGGTCGCCCGCTTCAATGACGGCGTGGACGACATCAAGGACCTGAAGGAAGGCATGATTCTGGAAGGAACGGTCAGCAACGTCGCCGCCTTTGGTGCCTTTATCGACCTGGGTGTGCACCAGGACGGGCTGGTCCATGTGAGCCAGTTGGCGCACAAATTCGTCAACGACGCGCGCGAAGTGGTCAAGACCGGCGACATCGTCAAGGTGCAGGTGGTGGAAGTGGACGTGGCGCGCAAGCGCATTGCGTTGACCATGAAGATTGGCGCTGCACCGGCTCGCGCAGCCGGTGACAGGGCAGGGGACAACCGCTACCAAAGTGCTGGACGGGGGCAAAGCCAGTACAGCGGCCAGCAGGGCCAGCAGGGCGGGGGCGCCCTCGGTACCTCAGCCATGGCGTCCGCCTTTGCCAAATTGAAACGTTGATCCCGAGCTGGTCGCCGCGCATCGCTAGCGATGGAAGCGCCATAATGAATACGGAAGACCTTGAATCTTTGACCCGTGGAGGCGGTAACTCATGAAACTCAGTGCGTTGCTGGAGCAGCAGTTCAATCTGCCCAGCATTCCCAAAGTGGTGGCGCTACTGCTGTCGGAGCTGGACCGCCCGGAAATGGATTTGCGAAAAATAACCCAGCTGATCAGCACCGACCCGGCCCTGACCACGCGCTTGCTGCAGGTGGCAAACGCACCTTCTTTCAAACTGTCCGGCAAGATCAGCAGCGTGTCGGAAGCGCTGGCGGTGCTCAATCTGGACCATGTAAAAACCATGGCCCAGGCGGCGGCGAGTAGTACATCGCCCAAGGCAGTGCCCGGCATCAACCTGGCCCGATTTTGGGAATACAGTCTGAACACGGCGCGTGTCTCCCGCGCCTTGGCCGGTCTGGTGCGGCAAAACCAGCAGGCGGCCTTTACCTGCGGACTAATACACGCGATCGGTGAGCTGGCCATTCACCTGGCCATGCCCGAGGTGATGGTGCCGCTGGACAAGGAGGTGCCTCCGCTGGATTTGCGCCGCGCGCGCGCCGAGCGCCGCGAATTTGGTTACTGCTATGCATCGGTCGGTGCGGGGTATGCGCGCATGTGGCATTTTCCGCAGCCCATGGTGGACGCACTGGAGCACCAGTACGCCCCATTTGAGAACAATGTGTATGAGCCGCTGGCCGGTGTCATCCATCTGGCTTCCTGGCGGGCCCGGTGCAAGGAGGCGGGTCTGGGTGAACGCGCGCTGGCCGGTACCTTTCCCGACCCGGTGGGGATTGCACTCGACCTGGACATTGATGCCGTGCTGCAGCAAGACCCCTTCGACTGGGCCGCGCATACGTGACCCCCACGCTGGACTCCTAGTATGAAGGCGCTTCACATCTACGCTGGGCCACTGGCGCGCCAAACCATTGCAAAAAAAGGGCTGCAACCGGGCGATATCAGCACCATTCCCGCAGCGGCAGGTGGCCCGAAGGGCCTGCTGCTGGGGGCCTTGGACCGATTCATCTTTGGTGACTGGTTGCCCCGCTCCACACAGCCCGTTGACCTGGTCGGGGCCTCGATTGGCGCCTGGCGCATGTCCACCGCCTGCCTGAACCAGCCGGTCGCCGCCTTCGAGCGCCTGGAGCACGACTATATCCACCAGGACTACGCCGTACCGCCCGGTCAAAAGCGGCTGGCTGCGGCACAGATCAGCGAGTTGTTTGGCCAGAACCTGCAGGCTTTCTA
>CAINUX010000067.1 GCA_903853895.1 uncultured beta proteobacterium
ACGACAAAGACAGTGACATCGCCCTGCTGCCCGAGGCTCAACAAGGTGGTGACGCAAATGCACGACGGATGCTCCACTTCTTTGCCGCCACACGCGAGCGCTACTTAGCCACATCCACCCGCTCGCGCCGCGTCGTCGCACCCGCAGGATCAGGTCACAACTTCATCTATGAAGAGTCAGAATGGACAATTAGTGTGATGCGAGAACTGATCTGTCGCAGTTGACCGACAGAAATAAAACCATCATCTAGGGTTCAAGAGCGGCACCAGCGTGTTTAAGCCAATTCATGAGGTAATCCGCTTGGGGGCGTTCGGCCAGCATCCAAAGCCGATCTGATTCGAGGCGGACAAGCGTGACCGCGATGTCGGCCACCCGCGCTCGAGAAGCTGTCCGCGGCGAAAGAGGCAGCGAGCGGCTGTCGACCAATCGCAACAAAAGATCATCCAGTTGCGGCCCTTGTAACTCTAAGGCAAGAACACCATCCGTCTGATCCACTGCACAGGCTAGCGGCGTGTCCACCATAGCAGCCGCTGCCGAGTCAGCATGGTTACGGTGAGTGGCTAGCAAGATCACTTCGCTGGGGCTGCGCCAAAGTGCCCATGGATTCTGACCAAGCACCTGCCCTGGGTTGGGTGCAGCAGAAATTCCAACGGCTCGCAAAGCTGTCACAAGCGTATCGGCTGCCTCTGGTAAATGCCGCAACGCAACCACCACCAGTGTCTCAATTTCTCGCACGGACACGGGGCCCGCATTGAAGTCAGTCGCGGCCATTTAGGCGCTCTCCTTGCGGGTCGAAAAAGGGTGTGACCACCACCTGAGCATCGATAGCTCGACCCAGATGGTGCACGGTGATGATCTCACCTGTGCGAGCCCGACCACTTTGCAACATGGCTAGCGCCACTGGGTGTCCAAGGTTTGGGCTAGGTTGACTGCTGGTTACGAAGCCATCGATTGAACCCGGTGGGCCCGGTGGTTTCACAACATGCGCGCCGACTGGCAAACGCGTCTTCCGGTCCAGCGGTATCAGACCCACCAACTGCATGCGGGAGGCATCGATAGATGCCGGCCTAAGAAGCGAGCGGCGTCCAACAAAGTTGGCAGCTTTCTTGGCAATGCCACGGTCCATGCCAATGTCTCCTGGCAATGTTGTGCCGTCAGTGTCGCCGCCCACGTGCAGAAAACCTTTTTCGGTGCGCATTACCATCAAGGCTTCAATGCCGTATGGCACCACGCCAAGGTCATGCCCCAGATCCCAAAGCCGATCGATTAGCGACGAGGTATGTTGTGCAGGCAGATTGATCTCGTAGCCAAGCTCACCATTGAAGCTGGCGCGAAGCACACGCATGCGGGTACCAGCGTGATCGATATCGCGAATCGTCATGTGCTTCATTGCAAGGGGTGCAAGCGTTTCGTCAAAGCCCGCCTTTTTAAGCAGCGCCCAGGCCTTGGGGCCGCTCACAGTGATATTGCCCCATGCAGAAGTCACTGGCGTCACCAACACACGGTGGTTAACGTACTCGCACTGCAACCACTCCTCGAAGGCCAGCGCCACACGATCCACACCGCCCGATGTGGTGTTCACCCAGAAGCGGTCCGGCGCCAGTCGCGCAACGATGCCGTCGTCGAATACCACGCCGTTCTCGTTGATCAAGATACCGTAGCGCGCGCCACCCACTGGCAGAGTCGACATGGTGCCAACGTACATCAAATCTAGGAAGTCAGCAGCATCGGGTCCGAAGACTTCAATTTTGCCAAGCGGCGAGCCTTCGAAAAGCCCCACTGTTTGTCGCACCTGAAAGGCTTCGCGCTGCGCCGCTTGCTCTACGCTTTCACCTTGGCGTGGATAGGCCGCGGGGCGGAACCAACCGCCAAAGTCTTCGAACAAGCCTCCCCGCTCGGTATGCCAGTCATGTCCCGGCATGCGCTTGAGCGGCTTGATGCGCTCGCCGCTGCGCCCCCCAGCAATGGTGTTAATCGTTACTGGCTTAAACGGTGGGCGGAACTTGGTTGTGCCTACTTGAGGCGGCGCGCGCTGCGTGAGTGAACCCATCAGAACGATTGCATTGACATTGCTCGTCTTGCCCTGGTCAGTGGCCATGCCCATGGTGGTGTAGCGCTTAAGGTGTTCAACCGAGCGAAAATTCTCTTGCGCAGCCAATGCCACGTCGCTGGCCGCGACATCGTTTTGCAAATCGACGA
>CAINUX010000068.1 GCA_903853895.1 uncultured beta proteobacterium
GAACCGGCACGCCTTGCGGCGCGGGATTTTGAGTCCCGTGCGTCTACCAATTCCACCACCCGGGCGACGCGAAAACTAAGACCTAAATTATGGCACATTTAAGGGCATGAAATACCCAACTATTGAAGACGCGATCGGGAAAACACCTTTGGTGGTTTTGCAACGTATTGGTGCGGCCGAAAATTCGACGCGCAACACCGTGGTGTTGGGCAAGCTGGAGGGCAATAACCCTGCGGGCTCCGTCAAGGACCGGCCGGCGTTGTCCATGATCCAGCGGGCCCAGGAGCGCGGTGAAATCAAGCCGGGTGACACCCTGATCGAGGCGACCTCAGGCAACACGGGCATTGCGCTGGCCATGGCAGCCGCCATCAAGGGCTACCGCATGGTGCTCATCATGCCCGAGGACCTGTCCATCGAGCGAGTGCAGACCATGAAGGCCTTTGGTGCGGAGCTGATTCTGACGCCCAAGAGCGGCGGCATGGAATATGCGCGTGATCTGGCCGAGCAGATGAAACGCGACGGCAAGGGCGTGGTGCTCGACCAATTTGCCAACGCCGACAACCCGCGCATCCACTACGAGACCACCGGACCGGAGATCTGGGCCGACACGCACGGCAAGATCACCCACTTCGTGTCAGCCATGGGAACCACCGGCACCATCACAGGCGTCGCGCGATTCTTGAAGGAAAAGAATCCTGCCATTCGCATCGTCGGTGCCCAGCCTGCCGAGGGCTCGCGCATCCCCGGTATTCGCAAATGGCCGCAGGAATATTTGCCGAAGATCTATGACCCGGCCAACGTCGACGAACTGGTTTTTGTGAGCCAGTCGGATGCCGAGGAAATGTGCCGCCGCCTGGCCCGCGAGGAGGGCGTCTTTGCCGGCATCTCCGCGGCCGGTGCCTGCTGGGTCGCGCAACAGATTGCCTTGCGCGAAAAAGACGCAACGATTGTTTTCATCGTCTGTGACCGCGGCGACCGTTACCTCTCGACCGGAGTATTTCCCGCATGACACAGGCCTTCAAATTCTGCCCGCAATGCGCCACGCCGCTGGCCTTCATCACCAAGGCCGAAGACGGGGGCGACAAGATGCGCTTGCGGTGCCCGGCCTGCGATTACACGCACTGGAACAACCCCGTCCCGGTGCTGGCGGCTGTCATCGAGTATGAGGGCCAGATCCTGCTGGCGCGCAATGCGGCCTGGCCCGGCAAGATGTACGCGCTGATCACCGGTTTCATGGAGGCGGGTGAGACCCCGCAGGATGGCATTGCCCGCGAGATCGCAGAAGAAACCAACCTGACCACCGATGCACTGGATCTGATTGGCGTCTATGACTTTCAGCGCATGAACCAGATCATCATCGCCTACCATGCCGTGTGCCATGGCGAGGTGCGGCTGTCACCCGAACTGGTGGACTACCGGCTGTATGCGCCGCAGAGTGTCAAGTGCTGGCCCGCCGGTACCGGTTATGCGCTGGCCGACTGGCTCAAGTCCCGGGGGCATACTCCCACATTCATCGAGTTTCCCAAGCAGGATTGAGACTATGCACACCGACAAAGAAATAGACACCCGCGGCCTGAACTGCCCCTTGCCCATTCTGAAAGCCAAGAAGGCCCTGTCTGAGATGTCCACCGGCCAAACCCTCAAGGTGGTCTCAACCGACGCCGGTTCGATGCGCGACTTTCAGGCCTTTGCCAAGCAAACCGGAAATGAGTTGCTCGACCAGCAGCACGTGAACGAAGAGTTCGTCCACGTGCTGCGCAGGCGATAGTCAGCCAAGCCGCGCGAGTTGTTCGCGCATTTTCGCCAGCGTGTCTGCAAAGTCAGCCACGCGTTTGCGCTCTTGTTCCAGCACGGCGGCCGGGGCCTTGGCCACAAAGGCCTCGTTGCCCAGTTTGGCTTGGGCCTTGCTGATCTGCTCTTCCAGACGCGCCACTTCCTTGCCCAGACGCAGCTTCTCGGCCGCCACATCCACTTCCATGTGCAGGCAAATGCGGGCCTCGCCCACCACGGCCACGGGTGCCGCCTGGGCCGCAGCCTGCCAGGCGGCCTCGTCGTCGAATAGGCGCACTTCGTTGAGCTTGGCCAAGGACTGCAGCACGGGCGCTGCGCCTTGCAGGAATGCACGCTCGGTGGCCGACTGTGCCACGACGAAAAGCGGCAACCGGGTGGAGGGTGACACGCTCATCTCGCCCCGCAGGTTGCGGCAGGCGTCCACCAACTGCTTTAGCTTGGCGACATGGGCTATCGCATCTTCATCAATGCGCTCGGGTTGGCTGATGGGGTAGGCTGCAATGCTGATGGAGGGGCCCGAGCGGCCCGCGACGGGCGCCACTTGTTGCCACAGCGCTTCAGTGATGAAGGGTGTGATGGGGTGGGCCAGGCGCAGCAGGGTCTCCAGCGTGCGAATCAGGGTGCGGCGGGTGGCGCGTTGCTGCGCGGGTGTGCCGGTCTGGATTTGCACCTTGGCGATCTCCAGGTACCAGTCGCAGAACTCGTTCCAGGCAAAGTCGTAAATCGTGTTGGCCACGTTGTCCAGGCGGTAGTCGGCAAAGCCCTGGGCCACTTCGGCCTCGGCCTTTTGCAGCAGCGAGACGATCCAGCGGTCGGGTGCACTGAAGTCCAGGTAACCGTCCCCTTCGCCGCCGACAGCGCACTGCTCTTTGGTGTGTTCCAGCAGACCACAGTCATTGCCCTCGCAGTTCATCAGCACAAAGCGCGTGGCGTTCCACAGCTTGTTGCAGAAATTGCGGTAACCCTCACAGCGCTTGCTGTCGAAGTTGATGCTGCGACCTAGAGAGGCCAATGACGCAAAGGTGAAGCGCAGGGCGTCGGCGCCAAAGGCGGGAATGCCTTCGGGGAATTCCTTCTGGGTGTTCTTGCGCACTTGAGGTGCGGTCTCGGGTTTGCGCAGGCCTTCGGAGCGCTTGTCCAGCAGTGGAGCCAGTTCGATGCCGTCGATCAGGTCCACGGGGTCCAGCACATTGCCTTCACTTTTGCTCATCTTCTTGCCCTGCGCATCGCGCACCAGGCCGTGGATGTAGACATGCTTAAATGGCACACGCCCCGTGAAGTGCGTGGTCATCATGATCATGCGGGCAACCCAGAAAAAGATGATGTCGTAACCGGTGACCAAGACAGAGCTTGGCAGGTAGAGGTCGAAATCACTGAGTGCCCCGCTGGCGATCGCACCGGAACTGCCCTTGCTCATACTCGCTTCGCTCGCCAAATCGCTGCGTGCAGCCCCGGCACGCTCGCCAGCTACCGTGGCATCATTGCCCCAGCCCATGGTGCTGAAGGGTACGAGGGCCGATGAGTACCAGGTGTCCAGCACGTCTTCGTCGCGGCGCAGCGTCTTGCCCGGTGCCTGGGCTTGGGCATCGGCTTCATTGCGGGCCACATAAACCTTGCCGTCCTCGTCGTACCAGGCCGGAATCTGGTGGCCCCACCACAGCTGGCGGCTGATGCACCAGTCGGTGATGTTGTTCATCCACTGGTTGTAGGTGTTGATCCAGTTCTCCGGCACAAA
>CAINUX010000069.1 GCA_903853895.1 uncultured beta proteobacterium
GCCAGTACCAATCTTTTGCCCGATGGCGCGGCCTTCGACCAGAACCGTGCCCGAGCCTTTGAGTTTGTAGCGGTATTCGGCCTGATTGCCGGCCTGGCTTTTTACGGTTTCAGGGCGTGCCTGCAAAATATAGAGTTCGCCATCGATTCCGTCCTTGCCCCACTCGATATCCATGGGGCGCCCATAGTGTTCTTCAATCACCAGCGCATAGCGAGCCAGTTGCTCGACGTCAACGTCGGTCAGCGAGTAGCGGTTGCGCAACTCGGTCGGCACATCGGTGGTTTTGACCAGCTTGCCACCCTTGGCCTTTTCCTCGGCCGTGGTGAATTGCATCTGGATCAGCTTGGAGCCCAGGCTGCGCCGAATGATGGCCCGGTTTCCCGCCTTCAGCATGGGCTTGTGCACATAGAACTCGTCCGGGTTGACGGCGCCCTGCACCACGGTCTCACCCAAGCCATAGCTGGAGGTGATGAACACCACCTGGTCAAAGCCGGATTCCGTGTCGATAGTGAACATCACGCCGGCAGCGCCCAGGTCAGAGCGCACCATGCGCTGGATGCCGGCGGAGAGCGCCACCACATCGTGGGCAAAGCCCTTGTGCACGCGGTAGCTGATAGCGCGGTCGTTGTACAACGACGCAAACACTTCGCGGATCTTGTGCAAGATGTCATCGATACCGTGCACGTTGAGAAAAGTTTCCTGCTGACCGGCAAAGGACGCATCGGGCAAGTCTTCGGCGGTGGCGGACGAGCGCACCGCGAAGGTGGCCTCGGGATTGCCGGCACTCAAAGTGGAAAAGGACTCGCGAATACCTTGCTCTAGCGCGGGCGGAAACGGCTGGGCTTCGACCAACGCGCGGATTTCGGCACCGACCTGGGCCAGGGCGCGCACATCCTCCACGTCCAGCGCCTTGAGCTTGGCGCTGATCTTCTCGGTCAGACCGTCAAACTTCAAAAATTCACGAAACGCATGGGCCGTGGTGGCGAAGCCCGTGGGCACCTTGACCCCGGTGGGGAGATTGGAAATCATCTCACCCAGGCTGGCATTCTTGCCGCCGACCGACTCAACGTCGGTCATGCGCAATAGCTCGAAAGGGACGACCAGATCGGTCGGATTGAACAGGGTTGACATGGCAAAGCTCCGGAAGTTAAAAACCATTGGCTACTGCATCAGCACCGGCACACGCCCGCCAAGACAGCAGCGATCACACCCGATTCACCCACTGTTGTTGCTATTAGGGGCTTAAGGGAATGACAAAATGTGGAAATTGCCGCTATTGTAGGGGTCACACCCTAATGTTGGCACCCTCGGCTACCGACCCGCGCTTGCATTTCACTGACAACCCAGCACCCCAGCACCATGACCCACCGCACCGTATTTTTCGTCTCAGACGGCACCGGCATTACCGCCGAGACCTTTGGCAACGCCATCCTGGCCCAGTTCGAGGCCAAGGCCCGCCACGTGCGACTGCCGTTTTGCGACACTGTGGACAAGGCGCACCAGGCGGTGCGGCAAATCAACCACTCGGCGCTGGTCGATGGCCACCGCCCCATCGTGTTCACGACACTGGTCAATATGGACGTACTCAAGGTCATTCAGGATGGCTGCCAGGGCATGCTGCTGGACATGTTTGGCATGTTTGTGCATCCGCTGGAGCAGGAGCTCAAACTCAAGTCCAACCACCGCATCGGCCGTTTCAGCGACGCCAGCAAGAGCAAGGAGTACCAAAGCCGCATCGAGGCCATCAACTTTTCGCTGGCGCATGACGATGGCCAGATGAACCGCGACCTGGAGCAGTCCGACGTGATTCTGGTGGGCGTGAGCCGCAGTGGCAAGACGCCTACATCCCTGTATCTGGCCATGCAGTACGGATTGAAGGCCTCCAACTACCCGCTGATCCCCGAGGACTTTGAGCGCCGCCAACTGCCCCCCGCTCTCATGCCACACAAGGCCAAGATTTTTGGCCTGACCATCCAGCCCGAGCGACTGAGCGAAATCCGCAACGAGCGGCGACCCAATTCAAAATACGCATCCATAGAGAATTGCCGCATAGAGATCAACGAAGCCGAGGCGATGATGCGCCGTGCGGGTATCCGCTGGCTCTCCACCACCACCAAGTCGATTGAAGAGATCGCCACCACCATCCTGCAGGAAATTCACCCCGAGAGACTGACGTACTGATACGCAGACCGAGGCCGAAACTCCTTGCGCTCCAAGTTGCTATCAAATGTATAGTGAATCATGGAGGATCCACGAGGGCTGGAGGTCCATTTCTACTTGGTCAAGATCAGCTTGCCCAGAGAGGTCTGGCGTAGCCGGTAAACCGCACCCTTGTGTTCAATCTCCACCTCCAGGGCGCCGGCAAAAATGGCAAGACTGGTGAGGCGTAGCACGCCACCGCTGGATGCGTGTGCGGTGCCCGCCAGTGGAGCTGGAGTGGTCGAAGTCGGCACGGGGCTAGCCCGGACGCTTTCTGTGTCGGAAGGGTGAGCCACGGTCTTAACCCACCAGTACCCAATGGTTGTCCAGGGCCAGCCCGTCGGGCCACTTCAGGAACACCGGCGCCAGGGCCGGGTGCCATCGGGCCACTCCCTTGGCTGACCCGAGCAAGACACCATCGGGGTGCTGCGCCAGTGGCCAGCGGGTCAAGGCACCTGCGTCTTGCAACTGCGCAATCACCGGCAACTCAGCCGGTGCGGACGGGCTCCAGTGCATCGCAGTGTTAGTGCGCAGACAACTCAGCACAAACCCGCCATCCGGACCGGCGACGATGTCACCACTGTAGCCGCCACCGTTAGATGTCTGGGCGGGTACTTCCAGCGTGTCACCGTTCCACACGGCCAGTACCGGAGAACTGCGTCGACGCACCAGTTCGTCATGCTCGTTTTGCAGCGCAATGCCCAGCAGCGGCCTGGCCCCGCCTATGACACCTCCTGGCTCGGCCACCGGGTGGCTCCAGGCCATGTGCCTTATCCCAAGGCGCGGGTCTTTCAGGCGCCACTGCCCCAGGCGTTCGCCGGTGCCGGGGTCCAACCGTACGAGGGAAGAATCCATCAAGTGCAGGTCGCGCTTCTTGTCGCCTTCTGCGCGCAAGATGCCACCGTTGGCCACCATCAGAGCACCCTTGGCGTCCAGCAGCAGCTGATGCGGCTCCACACCGAAGGTGCGCCATTGCGCCACCTTGCGCAGGCTTGTGCTGTCCCGCACGGACACCCAGCCTTGCCCGGAGCGGGCGCTGGTCTCTGCGGTGTACAGCCATTGGCCGTCTGCACTGGCGCAAACATGTCCGTCCAGCGTGCGGCCTTCGGGCTCGCGGTCCATGTGCAACCACTGCACGGGCTGGCCTTGCGCGTCGCAACGCACCAACCAGGAACCGGGCCGTACCGCGACGGCGACGAAGCCGCCATCGGACTGGGCCAGCAAGCCATGGGTTCGGCTAGGTACCGCCATGGCCGCCTTGACCTGCACATGCTCTGCCTGCCAGTCCAGCGCGAACAGACCCACGTAATTTCCCGGCGCCAAGTCACCAGCGCCCTCCTGGTACCAGGCTGCCAGCACCGTCGACGCCGACTCAACATGCAAACCGGCTGGGGCTGTGTTTTGGGCCTGTGCCCGTGCGGCCAACGGCCACATCGCCGTAGCGGCCCATGCACCGCTGCGACGCAGGAAGTCACGTTTCTTCATATTTGTCCAAAAAAAACCAAAGTTTATTCTAAATACGAACGATTCGCATTTAGAATAGCAATAATATTTTCCGCAAGCCACACCGCATGGGTTTAACCACCAGCGGATTCAGCCAGCCAACAACCCCTGACCGAACCTGCACCATGTCCAAAAGCAAAACACCCAAACAAAATCAGCCTCTAGCCCCCGTAAACACTATTACTTTAGCTACTAAATCAATAGCGACTCCCTATAAGAAACTGCCTTTGGGCGCGCTGTTGCTGATGGGATCGTTGGGCGCCATGGCACAGTCCAGTGGCCCCACCACGGAAAAAACCCTCAAACCCGTCGTCATCAAAGAACGGTTCGAGGCCGCCGAGGGCAAAGACACCGTGCGCGCCACCAATAGCGGCATCGGCAAAGGCAACCAGGAGCTGCGCGATATTCCGCAATCGATCACGGTGGTCACCGAAAAACTCGTGGATGACCGCAACCTGGACACCCTGAAGGACGTGCTGCACAACACCGCTGGCGTGACCTTCCAGGCGGCCGAGGGTGGTGAGGAAGACATCCGCCTGCGCGGCTTCTCGCTGGCCACCAGTGGCGACATCTTCGTGGACGGTCTGCGCGACCCGGCCTTCTACGACCGCGACACTTTCAACAACGACCGCATCGAGTTGCTGCGCGGTTCTGCCTCCATGCTGTTTGGCCGCGGGTCCACGGGCGGCGCAGTCAACCAGGTGTCCAAAGCGCCGCGCACCATTGACCAGCACGAAATTTCCACCACGCTGGGCCAGTACAACTACCGGCGCATCACCGGGGACTTCAACGTCAAAACCGGAGACGATGCCGCCTTGCGCATCAACGCCATGGTGACCAAGGCCGACAACAATGCCGCGGGCAGCAGCATCGACAAGAAAGGCATCGCCGGCGCCTACCGGTTTGGTATTGGCACGGCCGACGAGTTCTCGGTCGGCCTGTACACGCTGCAAAACAACAACGGCATGAACTATGGGCTCCCGTGGACCAAGCCGACCGCCGCGTCACCGGTTTCCGCCACCACTGTCAACGATAAGATGGACCCCAGCGCCTTCTTTGGGCTGGCCAGCGACTACAACAATGGCACAGCCAAATACCTGACGGCCAGCCATTTACACCGCTTCCAGGACGACAGCGAGATCAAGACCGTGGTCCGCAAAGGCGCCTACACCCGCGACCAGCGTGCCGGCACCGTGCGCTACTGCCAGAAGACGACCAACGCAACCACCGGCGTGGTGACCAACCCGCAGTGCCCCACCACCGCCGTGGCACTGGACACGTTTGGCCCGAACACCATTCTTAACCGCGGCAACAACGCCAAAATTCAGGACCTGGACGGGCTCTATGCCCAAAGCGACTACAGCCAGAAATTGACGGTCTGGGGCGTCAAGCACGAAATCCTGGCGGGGCTGGACTTTGCCCGGGAGTCCAAGAACGTGTACAGCGCCTCGGCAGTGACCAAGCCAAAAACGCTGGCAAGCACACCCAATGACGGCGCCTTCATCAACGAGAGCGCGCGCACGGTGCTACGCACCAGCACCTTCGAAGCGCAAAACCTGGGCGTCTACGCCCAGGACATGGTGCATGTCGCGCCCTACTGGAAAGCACTGGGTGGCCTGCGCTATGACAGCATGCGCGGCAACTTTGACAGCCTCAACGCCGCCGGTGCCATCACATCCAAGTATGCGCAAACCATTGGCGACTGGAGCGAGCGCCTGGGCGTGCTGTACCAGCCCAATGACCTGAGTTCGTACCACTTCTCGTGGGGCACGTCGTTTAACACCTCGGCCGACACCTACTCCTACAGCGCCCTGAGCGCCAACACGCAGCCCGAGCAAAGCCGCAACATCGAATTCGGTGCCAAGCTGGACACGGCCGACAAGCGCTTCACCACCCGCCTGGCCCTCTTCCAGTCCACCAAATACAACGAGCGCAACACCGACCCGGATTCCGCCGCCACCGCCTTCCTGCTGTCCGGCAAGCGCCACAGCAGCGGCATGGAAATCGACATCACCGGCCACCTCAGCCCCCAATGGGAAGTCTTTGGTTCCTACATGTGGATGCCGGACGCCGCCATTGACATCGCATCGCCCACCGCCGGTGCAGGCGACCGTGCGGGTGAGCGTCCGGCGCTGACGCCCATCCACAGTGGCACGGTGTGGACCACCTACCAGCTCAACACGCAATGGCGCGTGGGTGCCGGTGTCAACTTCCGCGCCGAACAGGCGGCCAACCGCAACCCGGGCTGGATGGCACCCGCCTTTGCCACGGTGGACCTGATGACCGAGTACACCTTTAGCGAGCAGGTCTCGCTCAAGGGCAACATCAGCAACATAGCCAACGTGGTCTACGCGGACTCGCTGTACTCCGGGCATTACATCCCCGGTGCGGGCCGCAACGCCCAGCTCACGTTGAACCTGAAGTTCTAGCAAAGGTAACTATGCAAGTCTTTACCGCCGTGTTGATGGGTTTGATTCTGGCGTTGGTTGCCGGTGGGTGGGCGCTGTGCGAATGAGCCGCAACGTCAACATCGTGTTGGCTGTGCTGCTTTTGCACGGTGGCGCACTGTGGGCGCTGCAGTCCGGGCTGCTGGGCAAGGTCGCAGAACGCGTAGTTCCCGCCGAGATTCTGGTGGAGATGGCCGCGCCCGAAGCGGCCCAACCCGAGAAACCTGCACCCGTCCTGGCGCCGGTTGCAGCGCGGGTGCCCCAGGCCAAGCCCACTACACCGACCACACCCTCTACGTTGGCCGTTCAGGAGGCGACGCCGACGGCCACGGAACTCGCCACCGTTGCCGCGTCCACAACCATGGCAACCACCCACAACACCGCCACCAGTAACCTAGTCAGTGCGCCCACTGCCGCGGCGGCGCCCGCGCCCGCAGCGTTGGTGCTGCCGTCCAGTGATGCCGACTACCTCAACAACCCCAGGCCGCCCTACCCGCCCATGAGCAAACGCTTGCGCGAACAGGGCAAAGTGGTGGTGCGCACCCTTATTGGCGTGGACGGCACGGCCCAGCAGGCTGAAATCAAACTGACTAGCGGCTTTGACCGCCTGGACCAAGCGGCCCTGGCCACCGCACTGCGCTGGCGCTACGTGCCTGGCAAACGCGCTGGCATCGCGGAGACCATGTGGTTCAACCTGCCCTTTACCTTTGTACTTGAATAGACCTTAACCTTTCTGAAAACCACCATGGACACACACACCACCTCGTCACAACTCGGCCTGCTGGCCCTCTGGAGCCAGGGCGACTGGGTCACCCGATTCGTCGCCCTGCTGCTGCTGGTCATGTCCCTGGCCTCGTGGATCGTCATCCTGATCAAGGCGCTGGACATCGTGAAATACAAGGGCCTGAGTCGCCGCACCGAGTCGTTCTGGCACAGCGAAAGCTTTGAGGTAGGGCTGCGCGAACTGGGTCCCCACACGGGCAACCCGTTCGTGGAGCTGGCCCATGCCGGACGCGAGGCAACGGCCCACCACCGCAACGCGCAGACCCAGTTGCATGACACACTGGACATCAGCGACTGGGTGATCCGCACGCTACGCAATTCCATTGACGACAGCACCGCACGCTTCCAGTCCGGCCTGGCCGTCCTGGCGTCGGTCGGCTCCACTGCGCCCTTTGTCGGGCTGTTCGGCACGGTCTGGGGCATTTACCACGCACTCATGGGCATCAGTTCTGAGGGCATGGCCACCATCGACAAGGTGGCCGGGCCGATTGGCGAGTCGCTGATCATGACAGCGCTGGGCCTGGCGGTCGCCATTCCGGCGGTGCTGGGCTACAACGCCCTGGTGCGGGGCAACAAGTCCATCCTGACACGCCTGAACCGCTTTGCCCACGACCTACACTCGTACTTTGTCACCGGCGCACGCGTCGGCACGGGCACGGTTCGATGCGCTTAAGGGAGACCCACCATGGCCTTCGGAACACTGGACGACACCCTGGACGCCGACACGCCAATCTTGAACGAGATCAACATGACGCCCCTGGTCGATGTGATGCTGGTCCTGCTCATCATCTTCATCATCACCGTACCGGTCATGAAACACGCCATCACCGTGGCCCTACCCAGCGCCAGCGCACAACCGCTCACGGCCAAACCGGAGACCCTACAACTCAGCGTGGATGCCCAGGGCACCACGTTCCTGAACCAGAGCCCGCTGGCGGAGGTCGAACTGGCCACACGTCTGCAGGCCGAAGCGCGCAAAGAGCCGCAACCTGAGTTGCATATTCGGGGCGACAAGGCGGTGCGCTACGAGTTTGTGGCGCAGGCCATGGCACAGGCGCAGCAGGCGGGACTGCGCAAAATCAACTTTGTGACCGAGCCGAAAAAGTAGGCATAAACCGGGATTGTCCCTTTGGACCTGCGGATGCCAGCCTTTTCTGTGGCGCACGAAACGACTGCGCACGGCTGGCGGAGTGGCAGGCGTTCTCCGGCTCGCGTCGCGGGCGAACATGGTGGTCTACCAGAATGTTTGCGTCAACACTTTGGTTGGCCCGCCTGTTCTGTGGCAACCGCAAGTGCGGCCTGCGCCCGCCCGCCACACCACCCGCCTTGGGGGCGAGGTGCTGGGCCGCAGTGTTAGGGAGAGAGGTTATAGGCCAAACAGGGCGCTAGCCCCCGTGGAATATGTACAAGCAGCTATGTATTCTGTAGCGCGCAACACCACGCACCGCAAGGTCGGTGGGCTGGGTGTCCCTTCGTCGGCCCCATTCGTGGTTGCTGCAGAGTAGGCGGTCCCACCACAGCATTGACGCAGCAACTCTGTCCAACCCAAAATCGACGCCCACGAGCGTGGGCCAGAGAAGGGGCACCCAGCCCACCGGCCCAGCCAAGCCCGCACCGCAAGAAATGACTGCAATGCCTACCCGGAACCCTCGCCAAGGCGATCAAATTCCCAATGGACAATCTCGGACTAAAGCCCGATGGCCGCTACGCCAGCCTTGGCGATCTGCGCGTCCTCGGTGGACTTGACGCCGCTCACGCCAACAGCGCCCAAGCACTGGCCGTCTTTCAGGATGGGCACGCCGCCTTCGAGCATGCCTTCCAGGCCGGGAGCGCTCAGGAAAGACGCGCGTCCGCCATTGATCATGTCTTCATATATCTTGGTTTCGCGCCGGCCCAGGGCGGACGTGCGCGCCTTGCCGGGGGCAATGTGCGCGGAGATGGGTGCCGCGCCGTCCAGACGCTGGAACCACAACAGGTGACCACCGTCGTCGACGATGGCAATGCTGACCGCCCAGTTGTGTTTCAGGGCCTCGGCCTCGGCCGCGGCGGCAATGGCTTTGACGTCAGTGAATTCGAGAATGGATTTGGTTTTCATGGTGCAGGGCTCCTCAAGGTTATGCATTTTTTGATGACAGGGTGCAAGCATAACGCCCGCCAGCCCGTCGCATTGCACACCAGTTTGCACAACAGCCCCACACACAATGGGGCCAATGCCCGACGAAATATTTTGAAGCCGCCTTGAGAAACCCTAGAATCCACCCATCTGCAGCCTGCAGACACTGAAGGAGTTCTCACTATGACTGACCGCATCACCACTTTGAACCTTGACCAGAGCTATGTTGCCTCTGGCGCAGAGCGCAACAAGGTCTTGCGCAATACCTACATGCTTCTGGCCCTGAGCCTGATGCCCACCGTGCTGGGCGCTTGGCTGGGCGTCGAGTTGGGTCTCGGAGCGCTGTTGCGTGGCTGGATGGGCATGCTTTTGTTCATCGGAGTGGCCGTTGGTTTCATTTACGGCATCGAAAAGACCAAGAACTCCGCCGCTGGTGTGCCCATGCTGCTGGGCTTCACCTTCTTCATGGGCCTGATGCTCTCTCCCATGATCCAGTCCACCCTGGGCTTCAAGAACGGTCCACAACTGATCATGACCGCGTTTGCCGGCACGGCGGGCGTTTTCATGGGCATGGCGGCACTCGCCAGCGTCATCAAACGTGACCTCTCCGGCATGGGCAAGTTCCTGTTTGTCGGTCTGATCATGCTGGTCATCGGTGGCTTGATCAATGCCTTTGTGGGCTCTACCGCCGGCATGATCGTGTTGTCCATGATCAGTATCGGCATCTTCAGCGCTTATATGCTGTATGACCTCAAGCGCATCATCGACGGCGGCGAGACCAACTACATCAGCGCCACCCTGGCCCTGTACCTGGACATCATCAACGTGTTCCAGAGCCTGCTGGCATTGCTGGGCATCTTTGGCGGCGAACGCGACTGACCGTTTGCTGGTCTGGTCACAAGACCGACCCATAGACCCAAAAAAAGGCCCATTTCGGGCCTTTTTTGCGTTCAAACCGAGCGATCATTCAATCCATGGCCGCGTTGGCCGATAAACAACCCACATCCACGCCACTATTCATGATTGCACGCCTGACTTTTCTCGCAATGGCTATGACTTTTGCTCTGACTTTGGGTGGGTGTGACGCCGTCACCGCACTGATGGCTGACCCCAAGGTCGCCCAGCGCATTGCCGACTCCAAAGCCATTGGCAGCGCCTGCCGCCACGGGCTGCGCAGCATTGAAGACTGCTACGCCCTGAACGAAAAGGCGTCCAAGGCCGCAGTCTTTGACGGCTGGAAAGAGATGGACCAATACATGCGCGACAACAAGATCGAGGGCGTCGCGTCCAAGGCCGAGAAACCACCCCAGCCCATAGAAGAAATCATCGACGAGAAGGCCGGCGACAGTGTTGCCAAACCCAAGCCCGGTGCGTCCAAAGCCAAGCCAAAGTCTTCAGAGAAACCGGCGGACAAAACCGCGAACTAGGCGCGGTTTGCCCAGCGTTTCAGTCCTGCAGGTCAAACACCGCCATGCTTTCCACGTGCGCCGTGTGCGGAAACATGTTAACCACACCCGCCGAAGAACACTTGTAGCCGCCTTGCTGCACCAGCACGCCGGCATCGCGCGCCAGCGTGGCCGGGTTGCAACTGACGTACACAATGCGCTTGGGTGCGGCCCAGGCCATCTCCGCGTCGGACGCCGTGCCGTCTGCCACCCGCAGGCGAATGGCGGCCAAGGCCTGTACCAACGCAAACGCCCCCTCACGCGGCGGGTCCACGAGCCACTTGTCCGCAGCGCCATCGCCCACCAGCATCTCTGGCGTCATCTCAAACAGATTGCGCGCTACAAATTTAGTAGCGCATAACTTAGATTTTCCGGGGGCTGCAGCCTGATTGAGCTTGAGGTTTTCGCGGGAACGCTCGACCAGCGACTCAGCGCCCTCCACTCCCAACACTTCGCGGGCTTGCGTGGCCAGAGGCAATGTGAAGTTGCCCAACCCGCAGAACCAGTCAATCACCCGCTCCTGCGGGGTCACCGCCAGCAGGCCCAGGGCGCGCGACACCAGCACCCGGTTGATATGCGGGTTCACCTGCGTAAAGTCGATGGGGCGAAACGGCATGGTGATGCCAAAGTCGGGCAGCGTATACGCCAGTTGCGCCGTCTCAAACCCGGACAACTCGTCCAGACGGTGCACCGTCTCCAGGCCCTTGGGTTGCAGCCACCATTGCACCCCAGGGTGCGTGGCCGCAAACTGGCGCAAACGGTCCAGGTCCGCATCGCTCAGGGGTGCCAAGTGGCGCAGCACCAGGGCAGTCACGTCAGCCGCACCGCCCCGCCCTTCCATATCGCCCACGGCCAGTTCGATCTGCGGCAGGGCCTCCACGGCGTCCATGCTGGCGATCAGCACGCGCAGCGGCATCAGCATGGCGCTGACATGGGGTGCCAACACCCGACACTCCTGCATGTCGGCCACATAACGGCTCTTGCGCTC
Source organism: uncultured beta proteobacterium (assembly GCA_903853895.1). GTDB lineage: Bacteria > Pseudomonadota > Gammaproteobacteria > Burkholderiales > Burkholderiaceae_C > Allorhodoferax. The sequence continues at coordinate 11,479 of CAINUX010000069.1, forward strand.
ATGAAAGCCTACCAGCACATAGCCCTTTTTGCGCACGTTCTTGACCGACAGGCGCGCCCGGTAGCGGTAGCCCCACGCCGGGCCTTCGATGGCGCGCAGGATGTTGTCGGGCTTGACCTTGCTGATGTGCCACAGGTTGTCCTCCAGCACACGCTGCTTGACGGCCACCTGCGCACCCACGTGCAGGTGCTGCATCTTGCAGCCGCCACAGGCGCCTTCATGCAGGCCAAAGTGCGGGCACTCAGGGCGCACACGCTGTGACGACTCGGTGTGGATCTCGGTCAACGTGCCCTTTTCGAAACTGTTCTTGGTGCGGTGTATCTGCGCGCTGACAACCTCAAACGGCAGTGCGCCGTCAATGAAGACCACCTTGCCATCGGGTTTGTGGGCGACACCCTGGGCTTCGAGGTCCAGGGATTTCACTTTGAGCCAGCCCTCGGGCAGCGGTTTTTCAGTTGGGGATTGGATTGGGTTCACGTCTGTCATGCCTGGATTGTCTCAGGTTGGTGGTGGGCACCCAGATCCGCGTACCATGCGGTTTTCAATTGCAGCATCAGGAGAAAAGCGATGGGAACCATGGTGAACTTTCAGCGCCCCGATGGCAAAGCCGTGCAGGGCTATCTGGCTGAGCCAACACACGTTTCCGGGGCTCCGGCCGTGGTGGTGATCCAGGAGTGGTGGGGGCTCAATACGCAAATTCGCGGCGTTGCCGACCGGCTGGCGGCCGCCGGCTACCAGGCGCTGGTGCCCGACCTGTACCGCGGGCAATCCACCGTAGAGGCCGAGGAGGCGCACCACCTGATGACGGGACTGGACTTTGGCGACGCAGCCTCGCAGGACATTCGCGGTGCCGTGCTGTACCTGAAAACCCGCGCGCCCAAAGTGGCCGTCACCGGCTTTTGCATGGGTGGCGCGCTGACGCTGCTGGCCATGACCCAGACGCCGGAGGCGGACGCGGCTGTGGTCTGGTACGGCTGCCCGCCACTCGAATACGTTGACGCCAGCAAGATCAAAGTCCCGCTGTTGGGCCATTGGGCCACGCAGGACGAGTTTTTCAAGATTGAAACCGTCGATGCGCTGGAAGCCAAACTGCGCGCGGCCGATGTCGGTTTTGAATTCCACCGTTACCTGGCCCACCACGCCTTTGCCAACGAGACGGCTGTGGGGCCAGGTCGCATACCCGCCACGCAATATGACGCCGTGTGGGCTCAGCAGGCCTGGGATCGCACCCTGCGTTTCCTGGGTCGCACGCTGGGCTAAGACGCTATTCGCAGGTGGCCTGGCCGGCTGGCTGCTGCGTCGCGCCGCTGTGCAGTGTGCACTGCGCACGCGTTCGGTAGACGAAGTTGACGCCCTGCCCGTAGCTACAAGTCAGCAGGGTCAGTTTGCCCTGCTGGGTGACTTTGGCGCCTGTGAGTTGGGTGCGTTTGAGCGTGTCTTTCGGAAGCTCGCAAGATACGTAGGCGTCAAACACGCCATCGGCAGACTCCCACAGTGCCACGTTCTTCAATTGCCGATAGCGCTGAAAATCGGTACAGACATCGGTCTCGCCCTTGTAGGCCTTGGCATCGTCACTGCAGTAACCGGTGAACGTGTGTTTCAACTCTTCGTCGCTGGGGCAGGTGCCCACCTGCACGGCCTTTGCCACGTCGGGACACACCAGCGTCGCGGCCATGGCCGCGGGCAGGGCCGCAACCATAAAAAGCACACCAACCGTCACAACCAATTTCATTCAGGACTCCTATCCACACGCATGGGGTCACCCCTCACATCACCGATTGGCGCGTGATGCCCCGGCGACCAAGGTACCGCTTGAGTTTGACCAAGGCTTCGTTTTGCACCTGGCGCACGCGTTCCCGGGTCAGACCCAGGCGCACGCTCAGCGTGTCCAGGGTCTCGGGATCGTGGTCGTGCAGGCCAAAGCGGCCTTCCAGCACTTCCCGCTCCCGCGGCGTCAGTGTGCCAATCCACTCCTCCAGCAGCAGGTCAACTTCGTGGGCCAGTGTCACGTCTTCCGGGGCTAGCGTCAGCTCGTCCACCAGCCCGTCACCCAGGGTCTGGTCGTCGCCGGTGCGGTCCAGCGAGGCATCCAGCGACCTTGGCGCCTCGGCCATCGACAGCAAGTCAGCCACGTGGTGGGGTTCGCTCCCTAAGAGCGCGGCAATATCCTCGACGCGAATACCCTCGGGGCGTTTGGCCACCAGCTCGGCATCGTTCTCCAGCAGCCTGCGGGCCCGCAGCACATGCTGTAGCTCGCGCACGACGTTCACCGGCAAGCGCACCGCACGGCCCTGGTACATCAGCGCCCGGTCCACCGACTGGCGAATCCACCAGGTGGCGTAGGTCGAGAAGCGGAAACCCCGCTCGGGCTCAAACTTGTCGATGGCGTGCATCAGTCCCAGATTGCCCTCTTCCACCAGATCGGCCATGGGCACACCGCGCCCCATATAGCCCTTGGCAATGCTGACCACCAGACGCAGGTTGTGCTCGATCATGCTCTGGCGGGCTGCGAAGTCACCGGCCCGGGCACGGGTGGCGGTCTCAAATTCCTGTTGCGGGGTAAACAGCTCGGTGCGGCGCACACCGCGCAGGTACAGCGACAGCGCATCGACCGACTCATCTACCACCGCATCGTCGGCAGCGAGTTCATGCGCCAATAGATCAACCGCCTGCAATGCTATTGAATTAATAGCATCATTATCAACATCTTCGTGGGCTGGAGGCCTATTTGACTCAGAGTGACGCCCCGCGCCAGCTGGCTCTGCAGCGCCGCTGCCCAAACCACTGTTGCGGGGTTTTCTCATGGCACCATCCGTTAGCGGGTGGGCAGGTATTTGACCGGATCGACGGGCTTGCCCTGGCGGCGCACTTCAAAATGCAGCTTCACGCGGTCCGCATCGCTGTTGCCCATCTCGGCAATTTTTTGTCCCTTTTTGACGGACTGGTCTTCCTTGACCAGCAGCGTCTGGTTGTGGGCATAGGCCGTCAAATACATGTTGTTGTGCTTGAGGATGATCAGGTTGCCATAGCCGCGCAAACCGGCACCGGCATACACCACCTTGCCGTCCGATGACGCCACCACTGCATCACCCGCCGCACCACCAATGTCGAGCCCCTTGTTCTTGGCCTCGTCAAACCCAGCCAGCACCGGGCCGCTGCCGGGCCAGATCCAGCCCAGGTCTTCCTCGCCGCTGGCCGCTGGCGCAGTGACTGCTGCCGTGGCGGCTGCAGGGGCTGTGGCGGGTGCCGACGCAGCCGCCGCTGGCGCAGATGCAGGGGTCGAAGCCGGTTTGGTGGACCCCGCGGCTATGGCGGTCGGAATAGCAGCGCCAGAGGCAACAGGCTTGGCCACAGCAGTGCCTTCAGACGCCACTGGCGGTGTCACCCGCAACACCTGGCCGACCTCGATTCGGTTGGGGTTCTCCAGGCTGTTCCAGCGGGCAATGTCTTTGTGGCTTTGTCCGGCCTCCAGACCGATGCCAATTAGCGTGTCCTTGGGCTTGACGGTGTAGAAACCCGCCTTGCCGGCGTTTTCAAAGCCCGGAGGCTGCTTCACCGGCACCACGGGTACAGGCGCATCCATCCGGCTGGGAACCGAGGCACGGTCCTCCACGGGCGCATGGCTGAGGGGTTTGGAGCCGCACGCGGACAAAACCACCACCACTGCAGCCGCCAACCACACACCAGGACGCATCAAACCAAACATAAGCACTTCCTTCAAGCAACACCCGATTTTAGGGGGACAAAGTGCACCGCCTCCAAAATGGTCTGGCGTACACCCTGCGGCGTCTTGTCCAGCACCAGAAGGGCTTGTGCACCGCCAGGTGAACCCGGCGTCACCACCGGCGCCACCAAACGCCCGCCCATGGCCAGTTGGTCGACCCAGGCTTGCGGCACGGCTTCGCCCCCTGCGGCCGCGATGATGGCAGCATAGGGCGCGCCTTTAGCGTAACCTTGCATGCCGTCGCCAAACAGCAGGTGCAGATTGGCAAGCCGCAAATGGCGCAGATTCTCGCGCGCCCGGTCGTGCAGGCCGCGCAGTCGCTCGATGCTGTAGACCTCGCTGGCCAACAGGCTCAGCACGGCCGCCTGGTAGCCGCAGCCGGTGCCGATTTCCAGCACCCGGCCCAGTTTGCCGCTGTGGCCGTTGCGCAGCAACTCGGCCATGCGCGACACCACGCCCGGTTTGGAAATGGTTTGCCCCAGACCAATGGGCAGGCTGGTGTCTTCATAGGCCTGGTTGATGAGGGCGCTGTCGACAAAGCGGTGGCGCTCGATGGCGCCCATGGCGGCCAGCACCTGGGTATCGCTGATGCCCCCAGCCGCAAGCTTTTGCACCATGCGTGTGCGCACGGCGCTAGATTCCATGCCGTGGCCTTGTGGTGCGGCGGCCGGCGGCATTGGCTTCGCCCGGCCGGCCGTGGGCGTCGTACTGGCTGGCGCCTGCGACGTCGAGGCAGCACTGACCACCGGCACGCCATGGGCATTGGGCCGGTTTTTTGCCAGCGTGACGTCCAGCCGGGCCGGGAACGAGGGGCGTTGCTTCATGGAGTGGATGGCTTGGCAACGCCGGACAGGCGCGCCGCGGTCTGCGCCCAGTAGCCCAGATTGTCGTGGTCGGTCAAGTCGACCTTGAGCGGGGTCATGGCCATATGGCCCTGCGCTGTCGCATGGAAATCGGTGCCGTCAGCATCGTCTTTGACGGGGCCGGCCGCGCCAATCCAATACATGGTCTCGCCGCGCGGACTTTTTTGCTGGATCACTTTTTCCGCCGCGTGGCGCTTGCCCAGGCGGCACAGCTTCATGCTGCCGATCTGGTCATAGGGCAAATTGGGAATATTCACATTCAACAAGAATGGCGTGTGGGATATCAGTTGCTGCTGCAACATGGACTGCACCAGCTCGCGCACCTTGCGCGTGGCGCTGTCCAGGTGGTGCCAGTCTTTTTCCACTTGTGAAAAGGCGATCGCTGGAATGCCGAACAGAAAGCCCTCCATGGCCGCCCCCACGGTGCCGGAGTAGATGGTGTCGTCGCCCATGTTGGCGCCGTTGTTGATGCCAGAGACCACCAGGTCGGGGCGGTAGTCCAGCAGACCGGTCAGCGCAATGTGCACGCAATCCGCCGGAGTGCCGTTCACGTAGCGAAAACCATTGCTGGCCTGGGTGACATAGAGCGGCGAATGCAGTGTCAGCGCGTTGGACTTGGCGCTGTTGTTTTGCTCGGGCGCAATCACCTCCACCTCGGCCACGCCTTTCAGAGCCTCATACAGCGCCATCAGGCCGGGTGCCAGGTAGCCGTCGTCGTTGGAAATAAGAATTTTCATAAATCTTGGGGGTGTTGAAGAGCCATTGTAGGGGGCGGGTCAAACCTCCGTTAGGGTGTCGCCCGCGTCGCACCAGAGACAAATTCTGTCGGGGGCTGAGCCTATGATTAAGGAATTCAACTGACTAGAAAGACTGTTATGCACGCCTGGCTTTGCGAAAACCCCACCGGTATTGACTCCCTGAACTGGAAAGAGTTGCCCACACCGAGTCCGAAGGCCGGTGAGGTGCTCATCGAAATCAAGGCCGCCAGCCTGAACTTTCCCGACATTCTGATCGTGCAGAACAAGTACCAGATGAAGCCCGCCCTGCCATTTGTGCCGGGCTCGGAATACGCCGGCATCATCCAGGCCGTGGGCGAAGGCGTCACCCACCTCCAGGTAGGCCAAGCGGTGGCCTGTCTGAGCGGCACCGGCGGTTTTGGGACGCACACCATTGCCCCTGCGGCACTGTGCATGCCGCTGCCGCCCGGCTTCCCTATGGTGGATGCCGCAGCGTTCATCATGATCTATGCCACATCCCAC
>CAINUX010000070.1 GCA_903853895.1 uncultured beta proteobacterium
CCGATCAGTCCACATACAGAAGTTACCTGAACTCTGGCCCCTTCAGGCTCATACCTGGATTGGAAAATACTACCACAACCAATTTAACCGATGTAACCGGCTTGCCCACCACCAACGGCGAGTTTTTGTCTGCCATCTTTCAGGGTTTAGCAGGCCCTTTGCGCCCTTTCGTGTTGGGTTTTGGAGGCAAACCGAAAGACCGTAAAGCCTGGGGCGGTGAGGCGTGGCGTGCCGACAAAAGCGCCACTGACAACACGGCGTTCAACTGGTATTTCAGTCTGGCAACTTATGCGCCCGCCGATGACGGCTACCATCGGCGCGAGAAAGACTGTGCGGCGGTCTATGGTGTGATGCTGGATGACCTGGGCACCAAGGCTTTGCCGCTGGACCGACTCGATGCCTGCCCGCCGTCGTATGTGATCGAAACCAGCGAGGGCAATTTTCAGGCGGGCTATCTGTTCACGGAGCCGGTGACTGAGTTCGAGAGCATCAAGGACTTGAACCAGAGCATGGTCGAGGCTGGCTTGTGTGATCCTGGAGCCAAGTCGCCCACCACCCGCTACGGTCGTCTGCCCTTTGCCAACAATGGCAAGTCTGACCCCGCGTTCCAATGCAAATTGACGCAGTGGAATCCGGCACTGCGCTACACCGTGGCGCAGATCATGGATGCACTGGCATTGGCCCCACCCAAGGCCAAGACCAGCCACAAAGCCACGCCGGGGCGCAAAGCGGCTGCGATAGACCGCAATGCCGAGGATGGCGTTTACATCCCCCGCCCTGCGGAAAACGAAGTCATTGGCGCGCTCAAATTGCGTGGCCTCTACAAGCAACCGCTTGGCAGCGGCAAACATGATGTGACCTGCCCCTGGGTACATGAACACACCGACCAGATTGACCATGGCAGCGCGTATTCAGAGCCGACAGACCTCTACCCCATTGGATGGTTCAAGTGCCAGCACAGCCACGGCGACAAGCATCGCACGGGCGCACTGCTGGAATTCTTGGGTGTGACCTTTACGGCGGCCAAACACAAGCCCACTATCAAAGCCGAGGCGGGCAATATCGGCAGCATTGCAGACGCAGGGGAACGGGAACTGGCGGCCACCAAACGCTACTACCAGCGCAGCGGATTGATTGTGTCCATTACCACCGACCCTGAAAGCCGCGAGACGGCCATCAAGCCCGTGTCGCAACCTGCATTGTTGCGGGCCTTGTCAGGCTGCGCGATCTGGACGCGGTATGACGCACGCAGTGACGCCGATGTGGTGATCGACCCACCACCCAAGCACGTCAACGTACTGTTTGACTCTGAGGCTTATGCGCACCTGCCCGCCCTCTCTGGCATTGCGCGGCAACCGCATTTGCGCCCCGACGGCTCGCTGGTGCGGGACGCGGGTTTTGATGCACCCACGGGTTTGTTTGGCGTGTTCGACACCCGCTTGTTCAGCATTCCTGACAAGCCCACCCGGCAACAGGCGCTGGATGCCCTGCAAGAGCTGCGCGGCCTGTTGACCGAATTCGAGTTCAACAATGCGCATGACGAAGCGGCGGCATTGGCGGGCATCTTGACCGCGGCCATACGGCCCAGCTTGACGACCGCGCCCATGTTCCACATCAAGGCACCACAGATTGCGTCGGGCAAGAGCTATCTGAGCGGAATCATTGCAGCCTTTGCCAGCCCGTCCACGCCGTCGGCGGTGGCGTTCCCCGGCAATGAGGAAGAGTGCCAAAAGCTCTTACTAGCAGCCTGTCGGACTTTCGCCCCTGAATTTCTTTTCAGAAGTTGAGTTGCTACAAAAAGCATAGCAAAATGTTAAAATCGCGCCTGTCCCGATAGGCTATTTTGACCATGTCTAACTTCATCCCCACCGACCGAAAAACCGACTACCTTCTGCCCCCATCGGTGGACGACTGGCTCACCCAAGACCACCTGGCACGTTTCGTCGTTGAAGTCATAGATGGCTTGGACCTCTCCCACCTCACCCGTCAATACGTAGGTCGCGGCTCCAAGGCACACCACCCGGCCACGTTGCTGGCCATTCTGGTCTACGGATATTGCACGGGCGTGTTCTCCAGTCGCAAACTGGAAATGGCCACGTACGACTCGGTCGCGTTTCGCTACATTGCTGCTGGCACCCACCCCGATCACGACACCCTGGCTACTTTCCGGCGTCGCTTCATTGACGAACTTGCGGGTATGTTTGTGCAGGTACTGGAAATGGCCACCGAGATGAAACTGCTCCGGCTTGGCACCGTGTGCCTGGACGGCACCAAGATCCACGCCAACGCATCGCGCCACAGCGCCCTGTCCCACGGTCACATCATCAAACTCGAAGCCCAGCTCAAAGCAGAAGTCCAGGAGCTTTTGGCACTGGCTGAGGCCGCCGACACGGCCAATACGCCCGATGGCATGAGTCTGCCAAAAGAACTCAAATTGCGTGAAGACCGGCTGGCCGCCATGGCCAGTGCAAAGGCCAAGATTGCAGCGCGTGCGCAAGAGCGCTACACGCGGGAGAAGGCAGAGTTTGACGAGAAGATGAGCAAGCGCGAGGCCAAGCAAAAGAAGACGGGTAATAAGCCCCGCGGCAAAGCACCCACACCCCCTGAGCCGGGCGCCAAGGACATGGAGCAGATCAATCTGACGGACGAAGAGTCCCGCATCATGAAGGTCAGTGGAGGCGGCTTTGAGCAGTGCTACAACGCACAAGCCGCAGTGGATGCGCAGACGATGCTGGTGGTTGCGACCGGGCTGACGCAGGCTCCTAAGGATGCTCTGAATAACCGGTCGCCAATTGGAGTAGCGGCTGGCTAATTTTCAAATAGTAGAATTTCACGAGTAATTCTCCGAAATCACTCCGTTTTCCGCGCCCTCATGGGCCCTTTTCGCGCTTTGTAGCGCCTTC
>CAINUX010000071.1 GCA_903853895.1 uncultured beta proteobacterium
ACAAAGCCTTCGATCTGGATCAAGCCTAAGTTATAATTTGCCCACTGGAAACGTGACCGAGTGGCCGAAGGTGCTCCCCTGCTAAGGGAGTATGGGGTGTAGAGCCTCATCGAGGGTTCGAATCCCTCCGTTTCCGCCAGTGACTTCTTTCAATATTTCAATCCTTCAAACGCCTGTTTGCATGTGATTGATCTGATTGACTTTTTTCTTCCAAAGCTTTCCCCGATCTTGAAGAAAGTCACCCTTTGATGTGGTACTCGAACTGTTGAGACGGCTTTCTGCTCAAAACCTCTTGACTTAGCGCGTTCAAAACCTGAATTTGAACCGTACCGATTGCACGCGGTTTTAAGTGATGTTGCCCCGCCAAGATTCATTCGAACAATTTCCAATGCGTTCGGAGCCTCCTCGGGGCGCTCTCAGAACACCCTTCTGACCATGCTGGCTTCCTCGTAGGCCTCAATGCCTTTTAGCCGGTACAAGACCTTCCCAACAATCTTCAAGTACTGCGAGCCCTTGCCGACTGTGAGCCAGCGTTGAAGGCGTGCGACTGAACACACCCAGCGCTCGGCGAGCATTGTTTCGGTCAGAAGCTGGCGGGCAGTTTTGGCCGGGACCTCTGGAACCAGGAGTTGGGGCTCGGGCTTTGGTTTTGAAGGCTGCGGTTTTGGTGATGCCACTGGACAATCCGTGCAGCACGTCACCCATTTAGGTTGCTTGATTCCACCGACGATTGAATTATTACCTTAGCCAGATGGAGTGTGGCGAGCTGAGCCAGGCAAACTTGTGAGTGGGAGTGGGTGCGGCTGAGCGTGCGCTCATTTTGGCGGATCTCGGCCTTGCTGGGCCGGTGGCAACCAGGATCGAATACCTCTGGCGCAAGTAGCCGCCGATTGGCATTTGGCCTAGTCTGGACTACATTTCGGGAAATCCTTAGTACCTGAACCGCGCCAACGATTCACCAATCAATGCCGCCTCTGTCCGAAGCAGGTCTACGAGCCGCTGCCGACGTGCCTCGGTCATCTCCGAAAGGCTGGCGGCAATGCTTAGCGCGCCGACCGGCTCATGCCGTGTTCGTCCAAATGAAACCCCTACTGCGCCGATGCCAGGGATGATGTCTTCCTGGTTGAATCCGTATCCGTGTAGATGCGACCGGGTGAACATCCTGCGGACGGCCGCCACGCGTGCTTCACCCCTTCTTGAGATGCTGTCCATGTTGGACTTGATGATCGACGTCCTGGCGGCAGCCGGCAGCTCGATGAGCATCGCTACTCCGCCTGCCGACAGGCTTAACGCCCTCCGGGTTCCCACATCCACCGTGTAAGCTTTCAGAGCGCGTCTTCCATCCCAGCGACCAATACAGACGGAATCGTTGCCGCTCATCACGCTCAGGAACACGATGTCGCGGGTCTGAGCCGCAAGCGCCGTAAGGCGTGAGCGGGTGATTTCCTGCAGTTCGAAGTGCGGCGCGGCGGCTAGGCCCAGTTCATACGCCATGGGTCCCAGGCTATATCTGAGCGACCCGGGAATACGCACTGCAAGGCGTTCTTCCATCAAGCAGTTGACAAGCCGGTGCACCGTTGAATGGTGCAACGCCGTTTCCTGCGCCAGGTCGGTCAACCGCCACCCGGTGGCAGTGTGTGTGGACAGGAGCCGCAGCAGTAGCGTTGTGCGGCGCACGCTGCGGAGGGGATCCACCGTTGCTTTCGTATTGTTCATCATATGAACATTTTTCAATACGCTGACGGTAAAAGCAAGCAGTAAAGAAGAACAATGGCCTTTTTATTCAAATGGAGTTGCAGATGGCTGATGTCAGAGCCTTGGTGAAAGGCGAATTCGAAGACAGCACCGACGTAGTCGTGCTGGGCGCAGGCGCCGCGGGCATTGCAGCAGCGATCGCCGCCGCGCGGTCCGGGGCGCGTACCACACTGGTGGAAGCCGGGTCGTTGCCAGGCGGGGAACTGATAAGCGGCATGGCTGTCGACGGCGCCCTGAATGCGCGTGGTGAATGGATATTGGGCGGCGTCGGGCGTGAGCTGTTCAGGGAATGTGAAGATGCAGGAGGCTTCGTCGCAGCGCTGAATGATTTCCGGCTGATCTGGTATGTGTGTATCGACCCTGAAGTCATGAAACTTGCCGTCGTGCGCTGTTTGGCGCGCGCCGGGGTGCGCCTGCTGTTGCACACGGTTGCTACTGGGGTGGAGGTTGAAGGTCGTCAAGTGAAGGCGATCCACCTTTTGAACAAGTCGGGCCGCACCCGGCTTGCTGCCCGGTACTTTCTGGACTGTTCGGGCGATGCGGATCTGGTGCGCGCCGCAGGCGGTGAAGTGGTCCAGGGCGGTGTCTACGGGGAGTTGCAGCCAGTGTCGCTAATGTTCAAGATGTCGCAGGTGCAGACAGCTCCATTGCTGCGATTCATGATCGAGCACCCCGAACACTTCGCGCTGGGCGAGAGCGAGGCCATACGCCAGGGCCGCGACGACGCTGCACTTGCGCAAGCAGCTGTCCGACAGGGCCAACCGACCGTGTTCCTCAAGGGAGACGGCCCGCTGTTGTCCGGCGCTATTTCTTCGGGCGCGATGTATCCGACCGCGCTCATCATGATTCAGCCCACCGCCCCGCAACGGGGCGAGGTCTGTCTGAACACGACTCGAATCGGCGAAATCGACGGCACCCGCACGGAAGTGCTGAGCGGGACAGTCAAGCCCCTGGTCGATCAGGTGTTGCAATGCGCGCAATTCATGCGTGCCAATGTTCCGGGTTTCGAGACAGCTGCGTACAGCGGTATTTCCCACCGTATAGGTGTTCGGGAGACCCGACGTATCGTCGGGCGCGAAACGCTGCTGGAAAGTGATGTGCTGGGTGCAAGAAAGCGCTCCGATGCCGTTGCCAAGGGTAGCCACCATGTGGATATCCATCAGTCCGGCGCGGGGCAGATACGAATACCGGTTGCTGGGGGTGGGTCGTACGACATTCCATGGGGATGTCTGCTGCCGCCGGCGCTGGATAACTTGGCTGCGGCGGGGCGCATTATTTCGTCGGATCGCGGGGCCAACGGATCGGCGCGAGTCATGGGTCCATGCCTAGGCATGGGGCATGCGGTTGGCGCGGCTTGCGGATTGGCGATGGCGTCAGGACAAGCCGATCTGGCCAAGGTGCCGGTTGAGGCGCTGCGCGCGCGTCTTCTTTCCGAAGGCGCGATTCTCAATGGAACACACTGAATAAAAGGAAAAATTATGACTTTCAACTTTACCCGGAGGGTGGCGCTTGCGCTGTTCATCGCTTTACCAGCACTGGCGACGATGGCGCAGACGCCCGATGCAAAGCGTGACTACCCGAGCGGTCCCGTCAGGATCATCGTCCCATTCGGCAGCGGCGGACTGACCGATATCCTGGGGCGTGCCATTGCGCAGCACCTGTCTGCGCGGTTCGGTCAGAGCGTCGTCGTGGAGAACAGGACTGGCGCCAGCGGAAACATCGGCGCAGACCTGGTCGCCAAATCCAGACCAGATGGGCAGACGCTGCTCATGGGATCGATCGGAACCAATGCGGTGAACGCACATCTTTTCTCGAAGATGCCTTACGACACTTTGCGCGATTTCTCACCGGTGGCTCTCGTGGCTAGTGGAACTCTTATGCTGGTCACGAATGCGGAGAGGGTACCGGCGACGAACCTAGCCGAACTGATGACTTTCGCCAGGGCGAACCCGGGTTCGTTGACTTATGCGTCGGGTGGGCCGGGCGCTTCGCAGCATTTGGCCGGTGAGTTGTTTAAGTCGATGGCCGGAATCGACATCGTCCACGTACCGTATCGCGGCATCGCGCCCGGCGTTACAGACCTAGTGGGAGGGCAGGTTTCAATGACATTCGATCTTGCGACTGTCGCACCGCATATAAAATCGGGAAAGCTGCGCCCGATCGCTGTAGCTAGCGGCAAACGTTCAGCAGCCTTCCCCGAAGTTCCAACGATGGCCGAAGCTGGCTTACCCGGCTATGAGGCCAGTGCCTGGTACGGCCTGTTTGCGCCAGCGGGAACGCCTACCGCCGTGATCTCGCTCCTCAATGCCGAAGTCAACCGGGCGCTTGCCAGCCCAGAACTTAGGCGCAGCCTAGGTAACCTGGGCGCGGAACCTCTTGGTGGTAGTGCGGCGGATGCCACCGCATTTGTTTCCGCCGAGTACAAGAAATGGGGCACAGTGGTCAAGGCAGCAAAAATCAAAATCGATTGAGCGTCAAATGTGCCGACAGCGGCTATTTCTGCAATGCCGGCAAGGACCCCTGCAGCAATTTGCTGCTGCGCAGTTTGTAAAAGATAGTCTGGCTCTGGGACCTCACGGTCTCGGGCGAGATTTTGAGCTTGGCGGTCAAGCGCTTCTGCTTGAGACCGTTGACTAACAGGCGCACTATTCTGAATTCACGCGTGCTCCACGAATTGACGAAATGCTTGGCGTTTACACACCTTACCAGCGGAAAAAGCAGAGAAACAGTCAGTGGGCTACTGACTCTTGAGTTGTCTGCGATCATTTCACCCGCATCCTTGTCGAAGTCATCTTCTGCTTGATCCTCAAAGACAACTTGCAGGTATTTAAGTGTCAGTAATTAGATCCACAAAATGGACAGTCCAAGATCTTCTGTGAATCGAAAAAATGCAAAAATATAAAGTCTTACCAACATTTAGAATGATGAACTGAACACCAAGAGCTTGATTTGCTTGCCCATCAAAAACTTAGGCGGTTTGTGATGATGCCCTTATTTGGCGTCTTTTTGTGGGTTTGAATTCTTGCTTTTTGTCACCGCCGTGGTCGGCATCTGGCGCGGCGTTCTGTACGACTGCCCATCCAGCGTCAAGCAGTACGCGTTGTGCCTGAGCCGGTCCAACGTGGCC
>CAINUX010000072.1 GCA_903853895.1 uncultured beta proteobacterium
GCAAGACCACCTGCGCGCGCATGGCACCGCGCACTGGCTGCGCGCGCTTGCAGCGCACGACATTCCCGTCATGCCCATGATGAAGCTCGATGATCTGCTGACCGACCCGCACCTGGCCGCCACCGGCGCCTGGCTGGATGTGGCCCACCCGTTTGAAGGCCGCCTGCGCCAGCTGCGCCCGCCGGTGCGCATGGGTGACACACCGACGTCCGTGCGGCGGCCCGCGCCGCTCCTGGGAGAGCACACGCAGGAAGTGCTGGATGAACTGAAGGCTTTGTTGCATCATTGATTTGCAGGCGTTTGCGGACCCGGTGGAAAACGCTCCAGTACGTGGTCTGACATCCCCCTAGCCAACTCCTCCTCGCCGAAGAAGACCAATCCAATGCCTTCGTTCTTCAGCAATACAGACTCTTCCTCGTTGTGGGTGCGAACAATGATTTCAATGCCTGGATTGAGCGCGCGCGCAGTCTGCGCCATTTGCCGCACATTGAAGGTGTCTGGCGATGCAATGACCAGCATGGCTGCATCCGCAATGTGTGCCTGAATCAACACGGACGGCTCGGCAGCATTGCCTGACACGGCGACACCGCCGCTCTTGCGCAGATCATCGACCAGTTCCCGATTTTGCTCGGCCACGACATACGGAATGCCGCGGGCATCCAGCGCTTTGGCAATGCGCCGCCCGACGCGACCATATCCCACCAGTACCACCTGTCCCTTCAGGTACTTGCGTTCGGTGCCCATGGGTAGCTCGGCATAGGGCTCCTCGGGTCGCTCCAGACGCCGCGCCAGCGCTGAATGCTTCAGCAGCCAACGCTGAGAAGGGTCGATGGCCGACAGCAGGAATGAGTTCAGGGCGATTGAAATCAAAACCCCCGCCAGCACCAGGCTCATGCCCTCGGGGGGCAGCAGCCCCAATGACAAACCCAGGCCCGCGAGAATGATGGAGAATTCGCCGATTTGCGCCAGGCTGGCTGCCAGCGTCAAGGCCGTTTTGAGCGGATAGCGAAGCGCTGCGACCAGCACGAAAGCGGCGATCCCGTTGCTGAGAACGATGATGGCAACCACGCCAAGCACACGAAGCGGCTGACCCATGAGGATGGTGGGGTCCACAATCATGCCAACCGAGACAAAGAACAGTACTGAAAATGCGTCACGCAAGGGAAGCGATTCCTGTGCCGCGCGATGACTGAATTCGGATTCCCGCATGACGGAGCCCGCAAAAAAAGCACCCAACGCGAACGAGACGCTGAAGATCGCCGATGCACCGTAAGCAATGCCGATGGCGGTTGCCACTACCGACAACGTGAACAACTCGCGCGAACCCGTGCGCGCCACGTGCCACAGGAGCCAGGGCAGGGCGCGGCGGCCCACCACCATCATCAGCACGATGAAGGCAGAAACCTGCAGCAGTGTTTGCCCTAAGGTGGCCCACAGGGGCTTGTCATGGGCAACGTCTGCCACCGGGCCACCCAGCACACCGGCAAGCGGCGGCAGCACCACCAAAACCAGCACGGTAACCAGATCCTGAACCACCAGCCAACCCACGGCGATGCGGCCATTCATGGTGTTCAGCAGGTCACGCGTCTCCAGTGTTTTGAGAAGCACGACGGTGCTGGCGCAGGCCAGCGACAGTCCAAAAACCAAAGCGCCCCCCAGACTCCAGCCCCACCACTGCGCCACGGCCATACCCAGCAGGGTTGTTGCACCCATCTGCAGGGCCGCACCGGGAACGGCAACCCGCCTCACTGCCAGCAGGTCATCGGGAGAAAAGTGCAGGCCAACCCCAAACATCAGCAACATGATGCCGATCTCCGATAGCTGAGACGCGATATGCACGTCTGCCACGAATCCGGGCGTCGCGGGTCCAATGATGATTCCGGCCAGCAGGTAGCCGACCATTGCAGGTATCTTGATTCGCTCTGCAGCGAATCCAAGAATGAGCGCAACGCTGAATGCCGCGGCAATGGTTGTAATCAGCGATACGTTGTGTTCCATTGTGGTATTCGCGTCTACTCGTCCGGGAGAGCCCGCGCCGAGCTGATGAACGCAATGGAGCGGCCCGCTGGCAGATTCGCGTGGATACCTTCCACCATGGGCGGACTGGCCGGTGTATCGGATTTCCACTGAATCACGAAATTGGCACCAGAGCCGCCGGTGTCGTCACTGCGGGGAACAAACAACTCATGGGTACCCATGGGACCAATGGTTTTCGGGGCGGTCACATACTCTTTGAGCTTCTTCCCATCGGTATCGTAGTACTGCGCGGACAAAATCCGGATGGGTTTCACCGGATCGGTATTGCGAATGCTTACGGAAACAGAGACCAGTGTCTTGGTCCGCTCACCATTGGCGACCACGTCGCCATGCCAGATGTGGGAGTAGACCGGCAAATACAGGCTTTGCCCCAGCGATCGGCCCGCAGTCACCTGGGCGACCGCGAATCCACTGGAAAGCGCCAGCAACAGGCACGTCAGTATCAGTTTCATAAAACCCCCGATGTAAAGTCAGACTATACGGAAATCACTGTCTCGAAAGCCATACACACGATGAAGACCCTTAACCTCGGCCAAAGCGATCTGCAGGTCACCCCCATATGCCTGGGCACCATGACCTTTGGCGAACAGGTCGATGCACCCACGGCACACGCCATCATGGACCGCGCTGTACAGCGGGGCGTCAACTTTCTGGACACGGCAGAGATGTACGCCGTGCCCGCCCGGGCCGAGACGTTTAACGCCACCGAAATCATCATCGGCAACTGGCTGGCGGCGCGCCCCGGTCTGCGCCAAAAGCTGGTGCTTGCCACCAAGGTGGCCGGACCTTCGCGCGGCATGCCCTGGGTGCGCGGTGGCAAGGGCGATCTGAGTAGCGCCGACATCGTTGCCGCCTGCGACGGCAGTCTGCAACGGCTCAAGACCGATGTGATCGACCTCTACCAGCTGCACTGGCCCAACCGATCAGTGCCAATGTTTGGCGCGCTGTACTACAAGCCGACGGACGAGCAGGCGCAGACCAGCCTGCACGCGCAGCTCGAAGCGCTGGGGCAACTGGTGAAGGCTGGCAAGGTGCGCGCTGTAGGCCTGTCGAACGAAACGCCGTATGGCGTGCACGAGTTCGTGCGTCTGGCCGAGCAGCATGGCCTGCCGCGCGTCGCCACGGTGCAAAACGTCTACAACCTGATCAGCCGCGGGCTGGAAAATGGACTGGACGAGACCATGCACCGGCTGGGTGTGTCGTTGCTGGCCTATTCACCACTGGCCTTTGGCCTGCTGACCGGCAAGTACGACGCCGGCGGCACGGTTGGCCCGGACGCACCCCAGGAGGCGCGCATCGCCAAGTTCGAATCCATCCGAAAACAGCGTTGGGGTCGTCCACAGTCACTGGTCGCCGCCAGGCGCTATAGCGCGCTGGCGCAGGCTAACGGCATGACGCCCACGCAGTTGGCGCTGGCGTTTTGTTACACCAAATGGCAGGTGGCCAGCACCATCATCGGCGTGACTTCGCTGGCGCAGCTGGACGAGAACCTCAACGCGTTTGGCAACACGCTGTCTCCTGAAACCTTGGCCGCGATTGATGCCATTCGGCTGGAGCTGCGCGACCCTGCGTACTAGGTTTGCGGAGAGCTTTGGAGCGGGGCTGCTTGCAGGCAACGTGCACGGATGGCTGTAAGGTCAACGACGTTCCGGGGCGGTAACGCGAGTGACTGGGGTGGCGTTGTTTTGTCCATAGACGCACACCCGACATCCAATTCAGTGATCTGGACGCTCTAAAGCAGACTTGGGCTTCGACAGACTGACGGTCAGCCGTGTGGCGCCGACTTTCCCAAACTCAACTTCGACCGTTGGCCACCAGCGGGTATTCAGATCGATGCTCGATAAGAGACATCCGTCGAACCAAATTTCCCATGCTGGCAGACTATCTGGGAACAACCTTAGTCTGGCTTGGCAGGGCCCAGGTCGATCACTCCAGTTCAATTCGAACCTTTGCAGGGGCCTTTTGAAGCGGGTGAAGTCCAGATGCAAAGTCGACTTGGCTTTTCTCCCAACGCACTCAAAGGGCCAAGCCGACCTTTTGCAGTCGGGTGTAAATGCCGGTAGCCATGTATTCGTAACCCAGCGCGTTGGGGTGGATCTTGTCTGCGCATAGTTCGGGGCGTGCCAATGTGCCAGAGAACACATCGGGCACCAAGGGCACGCCTTCTTCTCTTGCCAGTTCTTCAAAAATGTCCGAGTCGCTGGGCCTGCCGGCCAGCGCGCCTAGCAGGGACAACTCTGGTACCGACACCAATGCAGTTTGTGCGCCAAAGCGCAACACTGTCTGGATGATCTCTCGAATATCTTCCTTCACCCGCTTGGGAGGCTTGCGACGCAAAAAATCGTTGCCGCCAATCTCAATGACCACCAGGGCAGGGTTGTGTGC
>CAINUX010000073.1 GCA_903853895.1 uncultured beta proteobacterium
CTACACCGCGCTACCTGATTGGACCCAGTCCGTCGGTATGGTTTTCTCCCTGATTCTGCTGGCTCCGTCCTGGGGTGGCATGATCAACGGCATCATGACTCTGTCGGGTGCATGGCACAAGCTGCGAGACGACCCGATCCTGCGCTTCCTGATCGTGTCATTGTCGTTCTACGGTATGTCCACGTTTGAAGGCCCGATGATGTCCATCAAGACTGTCAATGCCTTGAGCCACTACACCGACTGGACCGTTGGCCACGTGCACTCTGGTGCTTTGGGTTGGGTGGGTTTGGTGACCATGGGTTCTATGTACTACCTGATTCCCAAGCTCTTTGGCCAGAAGCAGATGTACAGCGTCAAAGCCATTGAAGTGCACTTCTGGACTGCGACCATCGGTATCGTGATCTATATCGCTGCCATGTGGATTGCCGGTGTCATGCAGGGCTTGATGTGGCGCGCCATCAACGCAGACGGAACATTGACCTACACCTTCGTTGAGTCGGTCAAGGCAACCTATCCGTTCTACGTGTTGCGCCTACTGGGAGGCTTGCTGTACCTCACCGGCATGCTGATCATGCTCTGGAACACCTTGAAGACTGCTACTGCCGGTCGCGCAGTGGATGTCACCATTCCAGCCGCTGTTGCACACGCTTAAGAGGAAATCAACATGGCAAATCAAAATACAAACTCTGGGCTGTCCCACGCCACGATCGAGACGAACAACTTCTTGATGATCGTCCTTATCTTGTTGGTCTTGCTGGTTGGAGGACTTGTGGAAATTGTTCCCCTGTTCTTCCAGAAGTCAACGACAGAGCCCATCAAGGGTATCCAGCCCTACACTGCGTTGCAGCTGGCTGGCCGCGACATTTACACCCGTGAGGGCTGCTACAACTGCCACTCGCAGATGATTCGTCCGTTCCGGGCCGAGACACTGCGGTATGGTCATTACTCTGTTGCTGGCGAGTCTGTGTATGACCACCCGTTCCAGTGGGGCAGCAAGCGTACAGGTCCTGACCTGGCTCGCGTTGGTGGTAAGTACAGCGATGTATGGCATCAGACCCACCTGATCAACCCACGCGATGTCGTGCCTGAGTCCAATATGCCCGCGTACCCATGGCTCGAGAAAACCATGGTGGACGCGGCAGTAATGCCGGCGCATATGCGGGCCCTGCGGACTGTTGGCGTTCCCTATACCGATGAGCAGATTGCGAAGTCTGTGGAAGAAGTCAAGGGCAAGACAGAGCTTGACGCCACCATCGCATATCTCCAGGTATTGGGACTGGCACTCAAGTAAGCACGAAGGAGTTGAACATGGAAATCGATATCAACACCCTTCGCTCCGTGGCCACGGTGGCCAGCTTTATAACGTTCATAGGCATTGTGTGGTGGGCTTGGTCCAAACGGCGCGACGCCGACTTCGAAGAAGCTGCCAACCTGCCGTTTGAGCAGGACTGACCCCAGAAAAAGGAATTGAAATGAGTGACTTTACAAGCAACTTCTGGTCGGTCTACGTTGCCGGCATCACGCTGGTAAGTATTCTTGCCTGCGGGCTATTGTTGTGGTTTAGTGGCCAAGCGAAGGCCATGACCGCGAACGACAATACAACCGGCCATGTGTGGGATGGCGACCTTCGTGAGATGAACAACCCCCTGCCGCGTTGGTGGGTGTGGCTGTTTGTCATCACCATCGTGTTCGCATTGGCCTACTTGGTGATGTATCCAGGTCTAGGCGCCTTCGGTGGCAAACTGGGTTGGACGCAAGCAGATCAATACAAGGCTGAAGTGGAGAAGGGCGAGCGTGAAGTGGCGCCTTTGTACGCCAAATTTTCCGCAATGAAGCCCGAGGACGTTTCGCGTGACCCCCAAGCGCAAGGCATTGGCGAGCGCTTGTTCATGAACAACTGTTCGCAGTGCCATGGCTCCGACGCACGTGGCGCCAAGGGCATTCCCAATCTGACGGATGGTGACTGGCTGCATGGCGGCACACCTGAAAAGATCACGGAAACGTTGACCTTGGGTCGTATCGGCAACATGCCCCCCATGGCTGCCGCGGTAGGTACTGCGGATGATGTGAAGAATGTGGCCAACTATGTACTGAGCCTGTCCAACAGTCCGCACGACTCCGTGCGTGCCAATCTTGGCAAAGAAAAGTTCGTCGCCTGTGCCGCGTGCCATGGAATGGACGGAAAGGGTAACCAGGCCCTAGCCGCCCCCAACCTTACGGACAACATCTGGCTTCACGGCTTCGGCGAGAACGCCATCATTGCGATGGTCAACAACGGCAAAGTCAACCAGATGCCGGCCCAGGCTGATCGTCTGAACGCTAGCCAGATTCAGGTTTTGGCGGCCTATGTCTGGGGTCTGTCGAATAACGCCAAGACAAAGTAGTCAAGCGCGTCTGATAGGGCACTCTTTTGGAAGTCAGGGAATCCATACAGCGCAGAGTCATACCGATTGTTCTGTTTCAGGACGCGGGGCCGATAACGCCCCCGGCGGATGCCGATGGCGTGATGGTTTCCCTGTACGAAGCCCATAAGAAGATTTACCCGCGCAGTGTCTCGGGTCTGTTCTCCAACTGGCGTTGGGGCATGGTGTTCCTGACCCAGTTGGTTTTTTACGGCTTGCCCTGGCTGGAATGGGGTCAGCGGCAGGCCGTGCTGTTTGATCTGGGCGCCCGGCGCTTCTACATCTTCGGTCTGGTCCTCTATCCGCAAGACTTTATCTACCTGACCGGTATTCTGGTCATCTCTGCCCTGTCACTGTTTCTGTTTACGGCGGTGGCTGGACGATTGTGGTGTGGCTACGCCTGTCCGCAGACGGTGTACACCGAAATTTTTCTCTGGCTGGAAAAAAAGACCGAAGGGGACCGCTCGGCGCGCATGCGCCGCGATGTTGGGCCTTGGACCGGTGACAAAGTCCTGCGCAAGGTGTCCAAGCACGTGCTGTGGCTGGCTGTGGCGCTGTGGACGGGATTTACTTTTGTTGGCTATTTCACTCCGATCAAGGAGTTGGGCACCGAGTTCCTGCAACTGCAGATGGGTAGCTGGGAGATTTTCTGGTCGCTTTTTTATGGTTTTGCGACCTATGGCAACGCGGGCTTCATGCGTGAACAGGTCTGCAAGCACATGTGCCCCTACGCACGCTTCCAGAGTGCCATGTTCGACAGGGACACACTGATCGTCACCTACGACGCCGAGCGCGGCGAACCGCGCGGCGCGCGCTCTAAAAAGGCCGACCTGTCGGCCCTTAATCTGGGCGCCTGCGTGGACTGTACTTTGTGTGTGCAGGTCTGTCCTACTGGCATCGATATTCGCAAAGGACTACAGTACGAATGTATAGGTTGCGGTGCCTGTGCCGACGTTTGCGACACCGTCATGGACAAGGTCGGCTACCCGCGTGGTCTGGTCAAGTATTCCACGCAAAACGCGGTGAGCCAACACTGGACCAAAGGGCAAACCTTTCGCCACGTATTGCGGCCACGGGTGCTTGTTTATTCCTCCATTTTGGGTGCAGTAGTGCTGGCCATGGTAGTGAGCTTGGCGTTGCGCACGCCGTTCAAGGTTGATGTGGTGCGCGACCGCGGCGTCTTGGCCCGCATCGTGGACGGCGGGCAGATAGAGAATGTCTACCGCCTGCAGATCATGAATGCCACCGAGGCCACGCAGCGCTTTGATATCTCTGTGGAAGGGTTGTCAGGATTGACGATCGCGTCGGATAACTACACCAGCGTTGATGCCACACAGGCCCGATGGGTAGCCGTGCGGGTACTGGCACCGTATGATGTAGCCAGTGCGGGTTCCCATACGATTCACTTTTCGATTGCGGGCCAGGGTTCCCTGGGTCGAGTTTCTGAAAAGTCAGTTTTCATTGTTCCCCGATAAGGATTGAATATGAGCAGTTCGAAGCCAATGCCCCTCACAGCCCCCAGTCCCTGGTGGAAACACGGGCACGTGTGGTTGGTGATTGCTGGTCCCGCCATTGTGGTGGTAGCCTCGTTTATCACTTTTTACCTTGCGGCCTCCGGTCAGGATCCTGTTCTGGATGAAGACTACTACCGCAAGGGTGTCGAGATCAACAAGACCCTGCAAGACAACCCGGCTAGCCTAGCGCCTGCCAAAGAGGCGCGTAACCACGCGGCCACAGGTGTGAAATCGCCGAGGTAGAACATGTTGCAACAACGACTGATGTGGATTCTCTGGCCCGCGTTCTTGATGGCCGGCGTACTGGAAATGCTGGTGTTTGCCATGGTGGATCCGCAGGATCTGCATTGGTTTGGCATGCCTCTGGACTGGTCACGCCAGGCCATCTACACAATAGCTTTTTTTGTCTTCTGGGGCATTGCCATGGTGTCCAGCGGATTGACGACCCTGCTGGCCATGTCGCCATTTGAGGTCAACCGTTGTCCCTTGCCTGATACCGACCGCCCGGACGGATGCCCCAAGCAGGGCGCTTGCTAAACGACGGGGCTGAACGACTCGTTACCCGCCGACCTTGGAGTTAACGATTTCTTTGAGTTTTTCGGGGTCAATTATGCGCACGTGGCGCTGCTTGACCTCAATGATGCCATCCTCTACAAACTTTGAAAACGTGCGACTGACCGTTTCCAGTTTGAGGCCTAGATAGCTGCCGATTTCTTCGCGGGTCATGCGCAGTACCAATTCGGACTGCGAGAAACCCCTGGCGTGCAGGCGTTGAACCAAGTTCAGTAAAAATGCGGCCAATCGCTCTTCGGCTCGCATGCTGCCCAGTAACAGCATGACACCGTTTTCACGGACGATTTCACGGCTCATGATCTTGTGCACGTGGCGTTGCAGGGAATAGACCTCGCGGGAAAGTTCTTCAATCCGGTCAAAAGGCATCACACAGACTTCAGCGTCTTCCAGAGCAACCGCGTCACAGGTATGGTTGTCGCTGACGATACCGTCCAGCCCTATGACCTCACCGCCCATTTGAAAACCCGTGACCTGGTCGCGTCCGTCTTCCGAGGCTACGCAGGTCTTGAAAAAACCGGTTCGAATGGCGTACAAACTCGTGAACTTCTCGCCGTTGCGAAACAGCGTTGCACCGCGCTTGATCTTGCGCCGGCTTGCGACCACGTCTTCAATGCGGTCCAGTTCGTTTGGCGTCAATCCCAAGGGCATGCACAACTCGCGCAAATTGCAGTTGGAACATGCCACTTTTATGGCCTGCGCCGCCAATCCGACGACTTTGGTTTCTATCTTGATCCCGTGCAAGGTCGTGGCGTTCGGGCAAGTTGAAGAGTGAATTTCGTGGTCAAGCATGGTGTTCACCAAGGATCGTTTGGTGTCCAGTTTACCCACTTTCAGGGTCCTTGATTCATATCAATTACATTCAAATCAAATTGCGGCAAAGTCAACAGGGTTTGCCTCGGAGTTTTCATGAATTTTGCTGTTAATGGTGTAACGGATGATCTGTTGCGGAAATTTGACATTTCGGGCCCGCGCTACACCTCTTTCCCCACGGCTGACCGCTTTGTCGAGGCATTTACTGCCGATGACTATGCCTTGGCTTTGGCGCAACGCCGAAGCGGTGTCGCAGCCAGGCCGTTGCCGCTTTCCCTGTATGTGCACATTCCTTTTTGTGAGTCCTTGTGTTACTACTGTGCCTGCAACAAGATCATTACCAAGCACCATGATCGGTCGGCATCCTACCTGCGCTACCTCAGCCGAGAAGTGGACTTGCACGTCGAGCACATGGGTGTGGGGCAGCCTATCAGCCAGTTGCATCTGGGCGGCGGAACTCCGACGTTTTTGAGTGACGCTGAGTTGCGTGAGCTGATGGCCATGCTCGGGCGCAGCTTTACGCTGGCACCAGGAGGCGAGTATTCGATTGAGGTCGATCCCCGGACTGTGGACGCGGCCCGGCTCGATACTTTGGCCCAGTTGGGCTTCAATCGCCTGAGTTTTGGCGTTCAGGACTTTGATCCGGCCGTGCAACAGGCCGTCCACCGGACTCAGCCCACCGAACACGTCTTTGCGCTGGTGGAAGCCGCACGTGCGCGTGGGTTCGAGTCGATCAATGTTGATCTGATCTATGGTCTGCCCCGTCAGAGCCCGGAGTCGTTTGACCGCACGCTTGCGCAGGTCAATCTGTTGCGACCCGATCGGATTGCCCTGTATGCCTATGCCCACCTGCCCCAGCGCTTCAAACCGCAGCGCCGCATTGCCGCGAGAGAGCTGCCCAGCGGCGCGGCAAAGGTGTCCATGCTGTCGCGTTCGTTGGTCGCCTTAGGACAGGCTGGCTATGTGTATGTCGGCATGGACCACTTTGCGTTGCCAGGGGATGCCTTGGCCATCGCCAAACGCCAGGGGCGTTTGCACCGCAATTTTCAAGGCTACAGCACCCAGCCTGATTGCGACCTGATCGGTCTGGGTGTTTCGTCGATTGGCCGTATCGGAGCAATCTACAGCCAGAATGCCAAGACCTTGGAAGAGTACTGCGACTCACTGGATCAGGGCCGCTTTCCGGTGGTGCGCGGTTTGGCCATGTCGCGTGACGATCTGGTCCGGCGCGCGGTCATCATGGCGCTGATGTGCCAGGGTCACGTGCAATTTGAATCGATAGAGCTGGCCTACCTCGTGGAGTTTCACTCCTACTTTGCCAAGGAACTGGAAGCTTTGCAGAACCTGATCGATGAGGGTATGGTGACCACGGACGCGTCGGGTATTCAGGTTACAGCCCAGGGCTGGTTTTTTGTACGCGCGGTGGCCATGGTGTTCGACCGATATTTGCAGACTGACCGCACGCGGGCGCAGTTTTCCAAGATCATTTAGCATCACCCGATGCAATCTTCATTGGCGCTGACCGCGCTGCTCATGGGCCTGGTGGGGGGGCCGCACTGTGTTGCCATGTGTGGGGCTGCCTGCGCGGGCATCAGCCAGGCGGCGGGTCCGCGCCAAAACTCTGCACTACTCACCTTTCAACTCGGGCGCATCGGTGGATATTCGATCCTGGGTGGCCTAGCGGCGGCGTCGTTGCAAGGCCTGGGCTGGCTGACGGTCCAATCCGCGGCGTTGCGCCCCGTGTGGTCGCTGTTTCACGTCGCGGCTCTGGTGTTGGGTCTGATGCTGCTCCTTCAGGCACGCCAGCCCGTCTGGCTGGAGATCGCGGCACGCAAAGTGTGGGCCCGCACGCGGTCTTTTGCGGCAAATCAGGGCCGTGGTGCACCGCTCGTCTTGGGTGTTCTGTGGGCGCTGTTGCCCTGTGGCTTGCTGTACTCGGCGTTGCTGGTGGCTGCACTGGCCGGCAGCGTGACGGGGGGCGCCATGGTGATGGCTCTCTTTGCCCTGGGTACCAGCGTGACCATGGTGGCGGGGCCCTGGTTGTGGTTGCGGCTGCGGGGTTCGCCGGCAAACCCTGGCAGTGGTCAGTGGGGTGTGCGCCTGGCCGGTGCCGCTTTGGCCGCCAGTTCGGGTTGGGCGCTGTGGATGGCGCTGGCGCACAACACAGCGCCCTGGTGTACGACCTAACCCCGGCGCTTGTGCCAATCAGGCGTGGGCGTCGCGTACGGATAGCTCCAGCTCCGCAAAGGCTTCGGTGACGTATTCGGCCAGTCGCTCCAGGTTGGGCAGCTCGTCGGTTGCAATCAGGCCAAAAAACAGATCACCGGCGTAGCTGAACAGCGTGATGTTCAGCAGGTTGCTGGGCGGCAAGGTGCTGATGGGGTGCATTTCCTCCATGCGGGCACCCCGGATGTACAGGTGCTCCTTGGGGCCAGGCACGTTGGACACCAGCGTATTGCCCATGGGCGGCATCTGGTTGCTGAGCTTGAGCATCTCGGCAATCTGCGCCACCAGGCCGGTGATGATGGTGTAGGACTCAATGGCCTCCGGTGCCACGCTGTCGACCATGGTGCGAACATTGCGCAGGCTGTAGCCGATGTTGCGCAGGCGGATGTACGGGTCGTCCGTAGGCGGAGACAGTTCCACCTGGATGATGCCAATCTTGTTGCCGGTCGTCTTTTCACCTGCTTTGCGCAGGTTGACCGGCATCTGGATGGTGATGGGGCGGCGCAATTCGACGCCCTGGTCCTGGAGATAGCGGCGTAGGGCCCCGTCCAGACAGGTGAGCGCAATATGGTTGAGGGTGGAGCGCGTGCGGGCCCGAATGGCGTTGACGCGGGCCATTGAAACACCGGCAGACGCAAATTGCCGGCCCGACGTGACCTGGCCCGTAAGGGGCGTCTTGGCGCTGGAGACAAAGGGCAGGGCGATCGCGTTCTTGGTGAGTTTGATGCTTTCCAGGAACAGCATGGCCGCAAGGCGTCCAATGCCCAGAAAACGCCGTGCATTGCCCGTAACCTCATTCCAGGTCACCTGCAGCAGCTCATGGTTGGCCTTGGCACGCCTGGCCACGTAGCCGCCGTGCTTGAGAGCCCAGACCGGCGTCAGTTCCATGTCGTCGGGCGACGTGGTGTAACCCTCTGCGGTCCAGCGCGACATGGTGACGCCATCGGCATAGGCGTGGTGCATCTTTTGGTACAGCGCAAACAGACCTTCCGGGAGACCGTCGATCACATGGACTTCCCATAGGGGGCGGCTGCGATCCAGCATTGGTGTGTGCAACCGGGAGACGAAGTCGTACAGCGCCTTGCGGTCGTTTTTGTCTTTGGGCAGCGTGTGATAAAAAATGTGCTGCTTCAAATCAATGGCATCGGTGGCTTGCCAATGGGGCATGGCCTTGAGCGAGAAATCGATGATGCGATTGAAGGGTGGCTTGACGTCGGTGAAAGTCAGATAGTCGCGGTAAAGGTTTTTGGCAAACGCCGATGACGATTTGGGCGGGCGTTTAAAGATCAGCAAACCACCCACGTGCTTGGGGCTGGCAGCTGTCTCCGCGATGAAAAAGCCCAGGTCGAGTAGTGACAGTTTGCTCATGGTGTCGAGTCGTTGGTGCAATGCATGTACCCCAGCCGTAGCCAGGCGCGGCGTCAAGATAACGTGGCGCCTTGCACGGTTGTCTTTCCGGTGGGGCGGGTGACTAGCTGTGGTCCCACTGACTCCGTTGAACCATGCATGCCGTATAGAAGCCAGGATTTCTGGGTGCTTCGGAATGGCCAGCTCGCAAAGACGTGCAGTCCTGTGAGTCGGGTTGAGGTGTCGTCAGTTTTTCAATCAATGATTGCAAGTAAACCCGGAACTGCTTGAGCGTCATGGTGTCTCCCTACTGAATGGTGTTATTGAAAACCATATAAACAGTTTACATACATCGGTCTATTGCCACCATGCCTTTTTAACATTGATGAACAAAAGATGCATCAATATGTAATGGGTACTATCTATTTTGTAGCAAAAAAGCCAAGACTGACGCCACAAATCGAGGGTTAACACTTACGCTTTCGTGACGCCACGGCAACACCACGGCGATCGGGTTTACTGGTTTTCCTTTTGACAACGCCACGATTTCAATGTTGGCCAATTCATTTTTTGTGCCAATCCATAGCTGCGAGAATGTTGGCGTGCTGTGCACGCTGTGCGCAATTTGTGCAGTTATTTGACCCGTGTTACGTCTTGTGAACGAAGAAATTGAATTGAATAAACAATCTACGATGCATCGCCTGTCCGTGGCACCCATGCTGGATTGGACGGACAAGCATTGCCGATACTTCCACCGCCTGCTCAGCCGCAACGCCCTGCTGTACACCGAGATGGTGACCACCGGCGCGCTGATCCATGGCGATGTGGCGCGGCATCTGCGCTTTAACGCCGAAGAGTTTCCGGTGGCCCTGCAACTGGGTGGCAGCGAACCGGCCGACTTGGCGCACTGCGCCAAACTCGGCGAGGAATGGGGCTATGACGAGATCAACCTGAACTGCGGCTGCCCCAGCGAGCGCGTGCAGCGTGGATCCTTTGGTGCCTGCCTGATGGCCGAGCCGCAGCTGGTGGCCGACTGTGTCAAGGCCATGGTCGATCTGGTGGACGTGCCCGTCACGGTCAAGCACCGCATTGGCATCGACAAGACTGAGAGTTATGAATTTGTGCGCGATTTTGTCGGCACCGTCAGCGAGGCGGGTTGCAATGTCTTCATCGTGCATGCCCGCAATGCCTGGCTCAAGGGCCTGTCACCCAAGGCCAACCGCGAGGTGCCACCGCTGCGCTATGCGCTGGTGCACCAGCTCAAGCGCGAGTTCCCGCACCTGACCATCGTCATCAATGGCGGCATCACCAGCAACGCGCTGGCGGCTGAGCAACTGCAGCAGGTGGACGGCGTCATGGTGGGACGCGAGGCCTACCACAACCCCTGGATTCTCAGCGAGTGGGACGCCGCGTTTTACGGCGACGCACCACCTGACATCACCCGCGAATCGGTGGAGCAGCAGATGGTGGACTACATGGCGCGCGAGTTGGCAGCGCACGGCACGCCGTGGAGCCACATCGCCCGTCATATGCTCGGCCTGCGCCACGGTATGCCGGGCTCGCGGCACTGGCGCCAGGTGTGGAGCGACCACCACCTCAAGACCCAGCCTGCCCAGGCGGTGATGGCACAGGCCCACAGGAGCGACTTTGCCGCAGCGTAACGCGGCGACTGCTGTGCCGAACCTACGGCAAGAGCGCCTGGAGCGCTTGGCCCGGCTGGCAATTTGGGGGGTGCCGGCGCTGTGGGCCGTGAACTACATCGTGGCCCGGCGTGCACCTGGTGTCATCGAACCCTACGCACTGGCCTTGGGGCGTTGGGCTTTGGCGGGCGGATTGCTGGCGCTGGTGGCGCGGCAGGAGCTGTGGGCGCAGCGCCGGGTCATTGCCGCCGTCTGGTACCAGTATGTGGTGCTGGGCTTTTGCGGCATGCTGGTCTGCGGGGCCTGGGTCTATCTGGGGGCCAAGACCACGGCGGCCATGAATATCGCGCTGATCTACTCTGCCTCACCCGTGCTGATCGCGCTAGGCGCCGTGGTGTTTCTGGGCGAGCGTTTTCGCTGGTTGCAGGCTCTGGGTGTGGTGGTGGCTTTGAGCGGAGTGGTGCATGTCATCGTTAAAGGGCAGTGGATGGCGCTTGGTAGCGTGCAGTGGGTGGCCGGAGATGCGTGGATTGTGGCGGCCATGGTGGCCTGGGCCTTGTATGCGCTGTTGCAAAAGCTGTGGCCCAGCCCACTGGGCTCTACCGCGCGGCTGGCGGCTATTTGCGGGGGTGGTGTGGCCGTGTTGCTACCATGCGCGGTGTGGGAAATGTTTCAACCCACTAGCCCTCCGTGGTCATGGACGGCAACGGCTTTGGTGGTGACGGCGGCTTTGGCCCCCGGGTTGGCGGCGTACTGGATTTACGGCTGGGCACAAAAGATCCTGGGCGCCAGCCGCGTGGCTGTCACCTTGTATCTGGGGCCACTGTACGCAGCCGTGGCGGCCTGGGGTGTGCTGGGTGAGCCGCTGGGTTGGCACCATGTGGCGGGTGCTGCCCTGATCTTGCCCGGGGTTTACCTGGTGAGCAAACGCTAGTGGTTAAAAGTGCCTTTAGCCCTCGAAAACACTGCGTAGTATGCTATTAGTACGATAGCATTCTCTGTGCTTGTCAGCGTGCTTTCCCGAGTTCCTCGCCCACCAGTTGCTGCAACTGCTCGAACCCAAAGGACGGCAATGGCCTTCCATTGACGAAGTACTCCGGTGTCTGGGAAACGCCCAGGGTGTTAGCGTCGGTCAGATCCTGTGCGACGGCCTGCTTAAGGTCCGGCGCAGTCAGGTCAATGGCCAGTTGTTCCATGTTCAGACCCAGTCCATCCAGATGGGGCCAAATCAGGTCAACCTTGGCCGTATGGTTCGATGCCCAGTCCTTCTGACTCTCCAACAAAGCCTCCAGCACCGGCCAAAACTTTCCCTGTCGGCGTGCCGCGTCCAGTACGGCCACTACTTTGTCTGAACCTTTGTGAAACGGTGCGTAACGCATGACCAGGCGAATTCGGTCGGGATGCTTCGCCATCAGTTGCTTGACCAAGGGATAGAACGTGCGACATGTCTCGCAAGCCGGGTCAAAGAACTCGACGATGACGACTGGGGCATCTACCTTGCCGATGCCGGGCGAGTGCGCACGGACCAGCGCTGTGCGATCAACGGTGACGGCTTCCTGTCCCCGGGAATCCTGATTGGCGAAGTGCCACCACGATCCAATGGCCATTACTGCCAGTAGACCCATGAAGGTTGCTACAACTGTCTTTCTTTGCATGATTGAAATCCTGAAGAATGTGATGCTTGACTGAAATGCCGCCATAGATTGGGGGACGGATAGATTCAGCTTACTGTAGAACACAGCGCGCCTGCACCGGGTTGCGCACCGGTCATCAGGGATGACGAGCGCATTTGACATATGCATGTATGTGCACATATACTCCCCCCATGAACCTTATCACCATTCGCGCCCAAGCTGCCGACGCCTGCGTCGAGGTACTGGATGCTGACTTCTTCCGCGCGTTGTGCGAGCCCGCCCGCCTGGCGATCTTTCGCCAGCTGGTGTTGCTGGGCCGGTCCGATATCGCCACCATCGCCGAGGCCATGCCGCAAGACCGCTCGGTCATCGCGCGGCATTTGCAAACCCTGGAACGCGCCGGAGTGTTGCACGCGCAGACCGAAGGGCGGCACACCTTTTACGAGATTGACGGTCCCGCCATCGCATCCCGTATGGAGAAGATCGTGGACTTGATGCGCTCCCTGGTTCCGCTCTGCTGTGCCCGCCCCAGCCGTTGATTTTGCCGACCCTTTTTTTGACTTTATATATGCATATCGGTGCACATAAGCACGTAGCGACTTAACCAACCCACCCATAGGAGATAGCCATGCAACCCGAAAAACTATTAGGCCTCGCCATACCCGTCATCTTTTTACTCTTGCTCGGCATAGAGTCTCGCTTTGCCGCGCGACAGTTCGAGTCCGTCCACCGCTGGCGGCTGACGGGCTTGCTGTTCTTTGCGATGGTGCTGGTGGTCGGGTCGCTGGCGCCCCTGCTGCTGCCATTGGACTGGCTCCAAACCCAGGCGCTGCTGGATTTGAGCGCGCTGGGCTTGTGGGGCATTCCCGTTGGGCTGTTGGTCACCAGCTTCTTCGGCTATTGGTTGCACCGCGCCGAGCACCGCTTTGACTGGCTGTGGCGCGCCGCCCACCAGTTGCACCACAGTGCGCAGCGCGTGGACATGGCGGGCGCCTACTACACGCACCCGGTCGAGGTGCTGCTCAAGGTGATGCTGGGCACCACCGTCAGCGTCTACCTGCTGGGCCTCACACCCATGGCAGCATCTGCCGTGGCACTGGCCAGCGCGCTGCTGAGCATGTGGCAGCACTGGAACATCCATACACCCTATTGGGTCGGCTACCTCATTCCCCGGCCGGAGTCGCATGTGCTTCACCATGCCCGCCACAACCAGGCCCGCAACTACGGCGATCTGCCGATTTGGGACATGGTGTTTGGCACGTTTGACAACCCGCGCACGCCCTGGTCAGGCTCGGTGGGGTTTGACGCACCGCGCAACACCCGGATCAAAGACATGCTGCTGATGCGGGATGTCAGCGCCTAAAAAAAGCATCGGCCCGGACACCGCTTCGATATCCGCCATCAGCATTCGAATCGATGTTGGGTTGAACACCGGGCAGACAGTTGCTACCAAAAGAGTAGCTGTATACGCAACATCTACGAGGGCTATAGGCCAGCTTGTAGGTTGTACTTGCCGAAATCTATGATTGTGTTGTTGCCACACCCAGCCTCAGGCGTGCTGTCAGGCAGAGCCGCGGTTACGCTGCCGCTTCCAACCCATTCGCAAAGTGCTGCCGCATGTGCTGCGCCGTGGCACCGGCATTGCGCGCAGCCAGCGCCGCCATGATGCAACGGTGCTCGGCCAGCGACTCTTGCATGCGCCCGGACTTGAGCAGTGAGTTGTGGCGGTTGAGCTTCATCACCTTGCGCAGGTCGGCCACCATCTGGTCGCGCCAGCGGTTGTTGGCGATCTCCAGCAGGCGCATATGGAAGCGCTCGTTCACGGCAAAGAAAGCGTCGGTGTTGGCGGCGCTAGGTAGCGCGGCGGCCTCCAGCTCAGCGTGCAGGGCTTGCAGTTCGGCTAGTTCTGCGTCCGTTGCTTTAGTAGCCACCACGCCAGCGGCGTCGCTCTCCAGAAGGCTCAGCAGGTGGTACACGTCCGCCAGGTCGTTGGCTGAGACCTCGGTCACATAGGCGCCCCGGCGCACCTTCATCGTCACCAGCCCCTCGGCGGCCAGCACCTTCAGCGCTTCGCGCAGCGGCGTGCGGCTGATGCCGTATTCCTCGGCAATGCGCAGCTCGTCAATCCAGCTACCGGGTTCGAGCTCACGCTTGAAGATGCGCTGGCGCAGCAATTCCGCCACTTCCACATACAGGGCTTTGGGCGACAGGGACTTTGCGCCACGCGGGTCCTTCGTTTGTGCAGGCTGGGGATTCATTGGGGGTAACTGAGAGTTTGTAAGCTCAATCGAATATTTTGAATCAATAATTATGAATAATGTAAACTAAAAGACAAGCCAAGGCTCGACCAAAACTAGACCGTTCTTCCGAAAACGATCACCATTGCGGCCAACAGGATCACGATATGACTGAAAAAAACACAGAATTCAAAGCCGCCACGCTGGAAGCGTGGGCCAAGGCCGCCGCCAAGTCTGCGCCCGGCGGCAACGTGGACGCGCTGAACTGGATTACGCCGGACGGCATTGCGGTCAAGCCCCTGTACACCGCCGAAGACACTGCCCACCTGGCCCACACCAACACCTTGCCGGGCTTTGAGCCCTACCTGCGCGGCCCGCAGGCCACGATGTACGCAGTGCGCCCATGGACCATTCGCCAATACGCTGGTTTCTCCACCGCCGAAGAGTCCAACGCCTTTTACCGCAAGGCGCTGGCGGCCGGCGGGCAGGGCGTGTCCGTCGCCTTTGACCTGGCCACGCACCGGGGCTACGACAGCGACCACCCGCGCGTGACGGGCGACGTAGGCAAGGCTGGCGTGGCGATTGATTCGGTGGAGGACATGAAGATCCTGTTCGACCAGATCCCGCTGGACAAGGTGTCGGTCTCCATGACGATGAACGGCGCCGTGCTGCCGGTGCTGGCCGGCTACGTGGTGGCTGCCGAAGAGCAGGGCGTGTCGCAGGACCAGCTCAGCGGGACCATTCAGAACGACATTCTGAAAGAGTTCATGGTGCGCAACACCTATATCTACCCGCCAGCGTCCAGCATGCGCATCATTGGCGACATCATCGAGTACACGGCGCAGCACATGCCCAAGTTCAACTCGATCAGCATCTCGGGTTACCACATGCAAGAGGCCGGCGCCAACCAGGCGCTGGAACTGGCCTTTACGCTGGCTGACGGGAAGGAGTATGTGAAGACCGCTATCGCCAAGGGCATGGACGTGGACGCGTTTGCCGGACGCCTCTCCTTTTTCTGGGCGATTGGCATGAACTTCTATTTGGAAGTGGCCAAGATGCGTGCCGCGCGCCTGCTGTGGTGCCGCATCATGAAGGGCTTTGATGCCAAGAACCCCAAATCGCTGATGCTGCGCACGCACTGCCAGACAAGCGGCTGGAGCCTGACCGAGCAGGACCCGTACAACAACGTGGTGCGCACCACCATTGAGGCCATGGCGGCGGTGTTTGGCGGCACGCAGAGCCTGCACACCAACTCGTTTGACGAGGCCATCGCGCTGCCAACCGAGTTCAGCTCGCGCATCGCCCGCAACACCCAGCTCATCATCCAGGAAGAAACCCACATCACCAATGTGATCGACCCCTGGGCCGGTTCCTACATGATGGAGAAGCTGACCCAGGACATGGCTGACGCCGCCTGGGCCATCATCGAAGAGGTCGAGGGTATGGGCGGCATGGTCAAGGCCGTGGACAGTGGTTGGGCCAAGCTCAAGATCGAAGCGGCCGCCGCTGATAAGCAGGCCCGCATCGACAGTGGTCAGGACGTCATCGTCGGCGTCAACAAGTACAAGCTGAAGACCGAGGACGTGATCGAAGCGCGCGACATCGACAATGTGGCAGTGCGCGATGGGCAGATCGCCCGGCTCAAAGTCATCAGGGAAAAACGCGATGCAGCCCTCGTGAATGCTGCGTTAGCTGCTATCACTTCTGCAGCAGAATCCAATTCAGGCAACCTGCTGGACCTGTCCATCAAGGCGATCCGCCTGCGCGCCACGGTGGGCGAGGTGAGTGACGCCATGGAAAAAGCCTTTGGCCGCCACCGTGCCGACACCCAAAAGGTCAGTGGCGTGTACGCTGCCGCCTATGACGCAGCCGGAGGGGACACCATGGAATACTGGAACCAGCTCAAGACCGATATTGCCGCCTTCGCCGAAGCCCAAGGCCGCCGTCCGCGCGTGATGATCAGCAAGCTGGGCCAGGACGGCCACGACCGCGGTGCCAAGGTGGTGGCCACCGCCTTTGCCGACCTGGGCTTTGACGTGGACATGGGCCCGCTGTTCCAGACACCTGAGGAATGCGCCCGCCAGGCCATCGAGAATGATGTACATGCTGTAGGCGTGTCCACGCTGGCCGCTGGCCACAAAACCCTGGTGCCTGCCATCATTGCCGAGCTTAAAAAGCAGGGCGCCGACGATATCGTGGTGTTTGTCGGTGGCGTGATTCCACGTCAGGACTACGACATGCTGTACGCCGCAGGCGTCAAAGGCATCTTTGGCCCGGGCACGCCGATACCGGTGTCGGCCCGCGAGGTGCTGAACCAGATTCAGAAAGCGCTGGGGTGAAGCAGACCGCGTCTCTTGCATGGGCACTGGCGCCGGTGGTGACCAGTGACTTTGAGGCGCTGTTGGCGCTGCGGCTGCGCGCCATGCGTGCAAGCCTCACGCATTTGGGGCGCTACGACGAGGCGCGCGCACGTGAGCGTCTGGCCGAGGGGTTTGTGCCAGCAAGCACCCACCATATTGAAGTGCAGGGCCAGCGCGTGGGCTTTTTGGTGCTTAAGCATCTGTCCCATGCTTTCCGCCTAGACCATTTGTACATTGACCCACCGTGGCAGAACCATGGCATCGGTGCCAAGGCCATGCGCTGGGTATGCAAGCAAGCGGATGCCGAGCAATTGCCGGTCGAGTTGTGCGTGCTCAAAGACAGTGACGCGAACCGGTTCTATCTGCGCTGGGGTTTTGCGAAGGTGGGCGAAGGCGAGTGGGACAACGACTATCTGCGCATGCCAGCTACGCCCAGCGTGCGCGCGGTGCGCCGATTCTGGGCAGCATTGCAGGCGCGCAACTGGGTCAAAGCGCGATCCTGCCTGTTCGACGATGTGGAAACCGTGTGGTGGACCAGTGGCGAGCGAATCACCGGCGCTGATGCGCTGATTGACGTCAACGTCCGCTATCCCGAGGGCTGGACCATCCAACTTCTGGAGGTCGAGCATTTGCAGGATGGCCGCGTCATGTCGCTGGCGCGCGTGGACCATCCGCCCCGGCATTTTTTTGCGACTTCTTTCTTTCAGGTCGATGATGGCCGGATTGTCGGCATAGAGGAGTACTGGGCCACGGTTGAAGCCCCCCCGGAGTGGCGCAGCGCAGAGGCCTTTCCCGGCATCACCCGCTTCGAGCCCACCGAAGACCCTCGAGCGCAGATTCCATGAGTGCTGCGCCTGCCATGCTTCCTGAAGCACCAGCGTTGTTGCAGGCGTTGGTCGGCGGCACGGGCATGGCCCAGCGCCGCGCCATCGCCAAGGCCATCACGCTGCTGGAATCGACCCGCGCCGACCACCGGGCTCAGGCCGACGAGCTGTTAACGGCATTGCTGCCGCACACCGGAAAGTCTCTGCGCCTAGGCATCAGCGGCGTGCCGGGTGTCGGCAAATCCACTTTCATCGAAGCCTTGGGCCTGTACCTGATTGGGCTGGGCCACCGTGTGGCAGTGCTGACCATTGATCCGTCGAGCTCGGTGTCGGGCGGATCCATTCTGGGCGACAAGACCCGCATGGAGCATCTGTCCATGCGTGACGAGGCCTATATCCGCCCCAGCCCCAGTAGCGGCACGCTGGGCGGTGTGGCCGAGAAGACGCGCGAGGCCGTGCTGGTCTGTGAGGCAGCGGGCTATGACATCGTCATCGTCGAGACTGTGGGCGTTGGCCAGAGCGAGACGGCGGTGCAGGGCATGACCGATATGTTTGTGCTGATGCAGTTGCCCAACGCGGGTGACGACCTGCAGGCCATCAAAAAGGGCGTCATGGAGCTGGCCGACCTGGTGGTTATCAACAAGGCCGATATCGACCCTGACGCCGCCACCCGCGCCCGCGCCCAGATCTCGTCCAGCCTGCGCCTGTTGGGCATGCATGGCAGCCACGGCCACGATGCGCACAATGCCACTGTCTGGCACCCCAAGGTGATTCAGATCAGCGCCTTGCAGGGCACGGGCGTCGATAGTTTTTGGGCTGCAGTGACCGAGTTTCACACGCTGGGTCAGGCCAATGGCAAGCTTGCCGTTCGGCGCCAACACCAGGCTCTCGCCTGGATGTGGGAGCGCATTGAAGCCGGTCTGAAGCAATCGTTCCGGCACAACGCCGCTGTGCGTGAGCGCCTGCCCGAGATGACGCGCGCTGTGGAGGCAGGCCAGCTGGCAGCCTCGACTGCTGCACGAAATCTGCTCGCAGCCCTCGAAAATAATGGCTGAATAGCTATCAAAATAGTAGCAGTCGAATACAACCCCATCATTGACCGGAAAGAAGGAAACCATGCACGACATCCTGGAACAACTGGAAGCCAAGCGCGAACTCGCGCGCCAGGGCGGTGGCGAGAAACGCATCGCCGCGCAGCACAAAAAAGGCAAGCTTACGGCCCGCGAGCGTCTGGAGCTGCTGCTGGACGAGGGCACGTTTGAAGAGTGGGACATGTTTGTCGAACACCGCTGCGTGGATTTCGGCATGCAGGACCAGAAGATTCCTGGCGACGGCGTGGTCACCGGCTACGGCATGATCAACGGCCGCCTGGTGTTTGTGTTTAGCCAGGACTTCACGGTGTTTGGGGGCGCGCTCAGCGAAGCCCATGCCGAAAAGATCTGCAAGGTCATGGACCAGGCCATGAAGGTGGGTGCTCCGGTGATCGGCCTGAACGATTCGGGTGGCGCCCGTATCCAGGAAGGCGTGGCGTCGTTGGGCGGTTATGCCGACGTATTCCAGCGCAACGTGATGGCCAGTGGTGTCATTCCGCAGATCAGCATGATCATGGGGCCATCGGCCGGTGGTGCGGTGTACTCGCCAGCCATGACGGACTTCATCTTCATGGTGAAAGACTCGTCTTACATGTTCGTCACTGGCCCCGAGGTGGTGAAGACCGTCACCCATGAAGAGGTGACCGCCGAAGAGCTGGGTGGTGCCATCACCCACACCACCAAGAGCGGTGTGGCCGACTTGGCGTTTGACAACGATGTGGAAGCACTGTTGATGCTGCGCCGCCTCTACAACTATCTGCCGTTGAGCAACCGCGAGAAAGCCCCCGTGCGCAAGAGTGGCGACCCGGCCGACCGCCTGGAGAAGAGCCTGGACACTCTGGTGCCCGACAACCCCAACAAGGCCTATGACATGAAGGAGCTGATCGTCAAGACCGTGGACGATGGCGACTTCTTCGAGATCCAGCCCGAGTACGCCAAGAACATCATCATTGGCTTTGCCCGCATGGACGGTCAGACGATTGGCATTGTGGCCAACCAGCCGCTGGTGTTGGCGGGTTGCCTGGACATCAAGAGCAGTATCAAGGCGGCGCGCTTTGTGCGCTTTTGTGATGCGTTCAACATTCCGGTGATCACGTTTGTCGACGTGCCCGGTTTCATGCCCGGTACATCGCAGGAATACGGCGGCATCATCAAGCATGGTGCCAAATTGTTGTATGCCTATGCCGAGTGCACGGTGCCCAAGATCACGGTCATCACGCGCAAGGCCTATGGCGGCGCGTATGACGTGATGAGCTCCAAGCACCTGCGCGGCGACGTGAACCTGGCCTGGCCCAATGCCGAAATTGCGGTGATGGGTGCCAAGGGTGCGGTGGAAATCATCTTCCGTGAAGACAAGGGTGATCCCGCCAAGTTGGCTGCCAAGGAGGCGGAATACAAGGCCCGCTTTGCCAACCCGTTTGTGGCGGGAGCACGCGGCTTTATTGATGACGTGATTCTGCCGTCGGAGACGCGCAAGCGGATTTGCCGCTCGCTGGTGATGCTCAAGGACAAGAAGCTGGAGAATCCTTGGCGCAAGCACGGGAACATCCCGCTGTAAGTCCGACTGGAACGCACTATGCATCACTATCGCGCTGGATCGGGTTGCCCGGACGTTTTGCTCCGTGTCCCCCGGCCTTCGGCCTCCTCCTTTACCTGCGCAAAACGCCCAGGCAGCCCAATCCCGAGGAGGTGTTATGCCTAAAGCTGTTTGCGCTTCTGAGGCTCGCGTGTTGACGGATATTCCCAATATCGGGAAGTCCATCGCCGGGGACCTGCATGGTCTTGGCGTCAACACGCCGGCAGACGTGGCCGCGATGGACCCGATTGCGATGTACGACGCGCTTCGCACGCCCATGGGCCAACGCCATGATCCCTGTGTGCTGGATACCTTTCTGGCCGCTAAAGACTTTATGAACGGCGGCCCCGCGCAACCCTGGTGGCATTTCACACCGCTGCGCAAAGCCAACCAACTGATTCCCGAATAGGAGACTGCAAATGTTTACCAAGATACTGATTGCCAACCGTGGTGAGATTGCCTGCCGCGTCATCGCCACTGCCCGCAAGATGGGCATCAAGACGGTGGCCGTCTATTCCGAGGCCGACAAGGATGCGCGCCACGTGATGATGGCCGACGAGGCCGTGCACATTGGCCCGGCGCCCAGCCGCGAGAGCTATTTGCTGGCTGACAAGATCATTGCCGCCTGCAAGCAGACCGGCGCGCAAGCGGTGCACCCAGGCTATGGCTTTTTGAGCGAGAACGCCGAGTTTTCAAGACGGGTCGAAGAAGAGGGCATTGTCTTCATCGGCCCCAAACACTATTCGATTGGCGCCATGGGCGACAAGATCGAGTCCAAAAAACTGGCCGGTGCCGCTGGCGTGAACTGCATTCCCGGCGTCAACGACGCCATCGACACGCCCGAGCGTGCGGTGGAGATTGCCAAGGGCATCGGCTACCCCGTGATGATCAAGGCGTCGGCCGGAGGCGGCGGCAAGGGGCTGCGCGTGGCGTTCAATGACAAGGAAGCGTTTGAGGGCTTTACCAGCTGCAAGAACGAGGCCCGCAATAGCTTTGGCGATGACCGCGTGTTCATCGAGAAGTTTGTCGAGGAACCGCGCCACATTGAGATCCAGCTGATTGGCGATAGCCACGGCAATGTGTTGTACCTGAACGAGCGTGAATGCTCCATCCAGCGCCGCCACCAGAAGGTCATCGAAGAGGCGCCGAGCCCCTTCATCAGTGAGGCTACGCGCAAGGCCATGGGCGAACAGGCCGTGCAGTTGGCCAAGGCGGTGAAGTACCAGAGCGCGGGTACGGTGGAGTTTGTGGTCGGCAAGGACCAGAGTTTCTACTTCCTGGAAATGAACACCCGCCTGCAGGTGGAACACCCCGTCACCGAGTGCATCACCGGGCTGGACCTGGTGGAGTTGATGATCCGCGTGGCGGCCGGCGAGAAACTGCCGCTGACGCAAGCCGAGGTCAAGCGCAACGGCTGGGCCATCGAGTGCCGTATCAATGCCGAAGACCCGTTTCGCAACTTTCTGCCCTCTACCGGTCGCCTGGTGCGCTTTGCGCCACCGGAGCAGACCATGTTCCAGTCCAACACCCAGGACTGGTTGGGCGTGCGTGTGGACACCGGCGTGCAGGACGGCGGCGAGATTCCGATGTTCTACGACTCCATGATCGCCAAGCTGATCGTGCACGGCATTGACCGCAATGATGCGATCGCCAAGATGCGCGAGGCGCTGAATGGCTTTGTCATCCGTGGCATCAGCAGCAATATTCCGTTCCAGGCCGCCTTGCTGGCCCACCCACGCTTTGTGTCGGGAGACTTCAACACCGGCTTCATTGCCGAGAACTATGGCAAAGGCTTCTCTGCCGAGGACGTGCCGCACGAAGATCCGTCGTTTCTCCTGGCGCTGGCGGCGTTCGTGCGGCGCAAGTCACGCGAGCGCGCGGCAGGCATCAGCGGCCAGTTGCCGGGCTACAGCGTGCAGGCGGGCAAGGACTATGTGGTGGTGACATTGGCGCAGGATGGCAATCACGCCTACACGCCGGTGCACGTGGACGAGTTTGTCGGTGAAACAGGCTCGGCCCGCGTGCGTATCGGTGCCAGCAGCTATGAAATCCGAAGCAACTCGCGCATCAACGACATCGCCATCACCGGCACCGTTAACGGTGCGCCGTTCACTGCCCAAGTGGAGCGCGGAACGCCCAAGAACCCGTTGGCCCTGCGTCTGCAGCACAACGGCACGCGCATTGATGCCTTGATCGTGTCGCCCCGCATGGCCGAGTTACACGCGCTGATGCCGCACAAAGCCCCGCCCGACATGAGTCGCTATGTACTCTCACCGATGCCCGGTCTGCTGGTCGATGTGGCGGTGGTTCCGGGCCAAAAAGTGCAGGCCGGCGAGCGCGTGGCGGTGATCGAGGCCATGAAGATGGAGAATGTGCTGTTCGCAGCCGCGGACGGTGTCGTTGGCAAGGTGTTGGCGGCCAAGGGTGAATCGCTTACCGTTGATCAACCTATTGTGGAGTTTGTCTGATGTTGCGTCCGTTTCACGTGCTGGGCATTCAGCAAATCGCCATTGGTGGCCCCGACAAGAAGCGCCTGCAAAAACTGTGGGTGGACATGTTGGGGCTGGAAGTCACCGGTACCTACCGCAGTGAGTCCGAAAACGTGGATGAAGACATCTGCGCCATTGGGGCTGGACCGTTCAAGGTCGAAGTTGACTTGATGCAGCCGCTGGATCCGGACAAAAAACCGGCCGTGCACACCACACCGCTGAACCATGTGGGCTTGTGGATTGACGATTTGCCAGTCGCCGTGGAGTGGTTGACTGCAAATGGCGTCCGTTTTGCACCGGGCGGCATCCGCAAGGGGGCGGCGGGTTTTGACATCTGCTTCCTGCATCCCAA
The DNA here is from genome assembly GCA_903853895.1 of uncultured beta proteobacterium. Taxonomy (GTDB): domain Bacteria; phylum Pseudomonadota; class Gammaproteobacteria; order Burkholderiales; family Burkholderiaceae_C; genus Allorhodoferax. Next base: position 23,076 of record CAINUX010000073.1, read on the forward strand.
AAGCAACGACGAGTTTCCGATTGCGGGAGAAGGCGTGCTGATTGAACTAGTCCAGGCGCCACCCGAGGTGGTTAAGGCGTTTTCCCAGCTGGCGCACCCGGGGCAGAGCCGCTAGCACCTGAATACTGAATTTCTTTTCCCCGCGCAACAGAGCCGGACCGTCATTTACTTGACGAAGATCATAAAAGAGACAAATGGCGTGCGATGTGAGGGGTTTCCCGATCCCGTTTCGGTACACATCGCCGTAGACTGCACCAATCCCGTGCAGCTGATTTTCTACAGTGTTCACGGGTCAAGGAGGCAGCTTTGCAACCCGTCAATATCTCCGATCCGGCGTACTTTCACAAAGTCGTCGATTGCCAATGGGCCTGCCCGGCCCACACCCCCGTTCCTGAATACATCCGGTTGATTGGCCAGGGTCGCTACAGCGATGCCTACATGATCAACTGGGTGTC